>JAFEAY010000016.1 GCA_018266175.1 Candidatus Dependentiae bacterium | reverse complement strand
GACTTCATGAAGTTGAAATCGCTAGTAATCGCGCATCAGAACGGCGCGGTGAATACGTTCTCGGACCTTGTACACACCGCCCGTCACACCATGGGAGCTGTCTACACCCGAAATTATCTTAGCTAACCTTTACAGGAGGCGGGTAATGAAGGTGAGGAGAGTGACTGGGGTGAAGTCGTAACAAGGTAGCTGTAGGAGAACCTGCGGCTGGATCACCTCCTTTCGAGGGAGATTAATGCTAGAACTTGTTTCTAGCGCCTATACAGGTGTAATAAAAATTTAGAGATTCTCTTGACTCAGGTATAAAAATCGCTATACTATCTAGCACATTCAAATTGAATTGAAGAAAGATTTAAGATCTTTGAAATATATAGTCTAATGATATAAGTAATACGCGAACAAATTAATTGGGTTTACTCAAGACAGTTAATGAGAGTTTGTAGATAATTGAAAAGGGCATTTGGTGGATGCCATGGTATCAGGAGGCGATGAAGGACGCGTAAGGCTGCGAAAAGCTTCGGTGAGTTGCCAATAAAACATTGACCCGAAGGTGTCCGAATGGGGAAACCCATCGAGATGGAGTCTCGATATTCTTATCTGAATATATAGGGTAAGAAGGCGAACCGCATGAACTGAAACATCTAAGTAGTGCGAGGAAAAGAAAACGAACGTGATTCCCTAAGTAGTGGTGAGCGAAATGGGATATAGCTAAAAACTTATGCTGTGTAAGAAGTCATTCGTTGCAGTATGAGGGAAGTGGGATGTAGTATCTTGCAAATGACTTTGTAAGGTTATGTTACTGATGTAGTTGAACGCCATGGAAATGGCGACCGTAGATGGTGATAGTCCAGTAAGCGAAACATCAGAGTTATGTAATAATTATACTCCCAAGTACCGCGGAGCACGTGAAATTCCGCGGGAATCTGCCCAGACCATTGGGTAAAGCTAAATACTACCTGATGACCGATAGCGAACAAGTACCGCGAGGGAAAGGTGAAAAGAACCCCGGGAGGGGAGTGAAATAGAAACTGAAACCAAGTGTCTACAATCGGAGGAAGCGATATATACGTATGCGCAACCTCGTACCTTTTGCATAATGAGCCAACGAGTTACTCCTACGTTGCAAGGTTAAGGCTGGAAAGGCTGGAGCCGTAGCGAAAGCAAGTCTGAATAGGGCGATTTAGTAGCGTGGGGTAGACCCGAAACCTAGTGAGCTAACCATGGGCAAGATGAAGTCTCGGTAATACGAGATGGAGGTCTGAACGCGTGAGGGTTGAAAACTTCTGCGATGACCTGTGGTTAGGGGTGAAAGACTAATCAAACTGGGAAATAGCTGGTTCTCCTCGAAATATATTTAAGTATAGCCTTGATGAATTCTTTATGGCGGTAAAGCACAGTTTAGACTAGGGGGCGTGAGCTTACCAAATCTTTGCTAACTCTGAATGCCGTAAAGCCGAAGTCAGGAGTCGGACTGTGGGGGATAAGCTTCATAGTCGAGAGGGAAAGAGCCCAGACCATCAGCTAAGGTCCCTAAGTATTCGTTAAGTGGGAAAAGAAGTGAAAATACACAGACAGCCAGGAGGTTGGCTTAGAAGCAGCCATCCTTTAAAGAAAGCGTAATAGCTCACTGGTCAAGTGTTTTTGCGCTGAAGCATGAACGGGGCTTAAACGAATCACCGAAGCTATGGATTGTATATGAATAATATACAGTGGTAGAGGAGCGTTCTCAAGTTGAACGCCTGACCGTGAGGACAGGTAGAGTGCTTGAGAAGTGAGTATGTTGGTATAAGTAACGAAAAAATAGGTGAAATTCCTGTTCGCCGTAAGCCCAAGGGTTCCGCGAGAAAGGTTCATCCACTCAGGGTTAGTCGATACCTAAGCCGAGGCCAATAGGAGTAGGCGATGGAAAACAGGTTAAATATTCCTGTACCACTTTTAGCGTTGATCGATGGGGTGACGCAGGAAGATAAGCTGATCTGGAAAATGGATTGCCAGACTAAGCGCGTAGGGGGATTGTGTAGGCAAATCCGCACAATCATAAACCTGAAACGTAATGGGCGCATCAATCAAAGTGAGAGATGTGTTCAGCTGATTCTACGCTGACCAGAAAAACCTCTAGGGAGCAAAAAAGTGATCGTACCGTAAACCGACACAGGTGGGCGAGATGAGAATTCTAAGGCGTTGAGATAACTCTCATTCAGGAACTCGGCAAAATGGCCCCGTAACTTCGGGAGAAGGGGTGCCAACGCCGTTATTCTGTGAAATCAGGAAAAGCGGTTGTTGGTTGCAACAAAGAGGCTCAAGCGACTGTTTAACAAAAACACAGGGCCATGCGAACTCGTAAGAGGAAGTATATGGTCTGACGCCTGCCCAGTGCCGGAAGGTTAACAGGAGGGGTCATCCGTAAGGAGAAGCTCTGAATCGAAGCCCCGGTAAACGGCGGCCGTAACTATAACGGTCCTAAGGTAGCGAAGTCCCTTGTCGGGTAAGTTCCGACCTGCATGAATGGCGTAACGACTTGAGCGCTGTCTTGATGAGAGACTCAGTGAATTTGTAGTCCCGGTGAAAATGCCGGGTACCCGCGATAGGACGGAAAGACCCTGTGCACCTTTACTATAACTTGACATTGATTTTTGGATTATCATGTGTAGGATAGGCGGGAGGCTTTGAAGTTGTGGCGCTAGCCACAATGGAGCCGACGTTGAAATACCGCCCTTGCTGGTTTGAAAATCTAACTTTTTTCCGTAATCCGGATGAAGAACATTGTCTGGTGGGTAGTTTGACTGGGGTGGTCGCCTCCCAAACTGTAACGGAGGCGTTCAAAGGTCCCCTCAAGGCGAATAGAAATCGCCTTAAGAGCGCAAAAGCAGAAGGGGGCTTGACTGCGAGACAAACAAGTCGAGCAGGTGCGAAAGCAGGATTTAGTGATCCAGTAGTTCTGAATGGAAGGGCTATTGCTAAACGGATAAAAGGTACGCCGGGGATAACAGGCTGATCTCCTCTAAGAGTCCATATCGACGAGGAGGTTTGGCACCTCGATGTCGGCTCATCGCATCCTGGGGCTGGAGAAGGTCCCAAGGGTTTGGCTGTTCGCCAATTAAAGCGGTACGCGAGCTGGGTTCAGAACGTCGTAAGACAGTTCGGTCCTTATCCATCGTGGGCGTAGGATATTTGAGAGGCGCTGTCCCTAGTACGAGAGGACCGGGATGGACAAACCTCTAGTGTTCCAGTTGTTCACCAAGAGCAAAGCTGGGTAGCTAGGTTTGGACGAGATAACCGCTGAAAGCATCTAAGTGGGAAACTCACCTCAAGATTAGATATCCCGTACGTAAGGTACATAAGATTCCTCGAAGACTACGAGGTTGATAGGCTGGGTGTGGAAGTACAGTAATGTATTAAGCTAACCAGTACTAATAAATCGAATGTTTTATCTACGCTTAATTTAAAACTACAACTTGCGTTTGTCGTAAGGCAGACGTAGATAAAGTAAAAACTGAGACTCTATTAATTGTTAATGAGTAAATCTATCTCTGAATTTATATCGCAAATTAGACTATAAAAAATCTGAGTGTACGTGAGCAATCGCGTACACTCAAGATCTTAAAAATTTATTATAACTTTTGATTCTTAAATGAATCATACAAAATTTCCTGGTGGCTATAGCTTGTTGGAAACACCTGTTCCCATTCCGAATACAGCAGTTAAGCAACACGCGCCCAAGATACTTGGCTGGTAACGGCCCGGGAAAATAGGTCCTGCCAGGATTAATTTAGGACCCTCGATGTAAAAGTCGAGGGTTTCTTTTTCGAGAAAATTATAATTCTTACGCTGGAATTGCTATCAAGCGCATAAGATTTTAAAAATTTATTATAACTTTTGATTCTTAAATGAATCATGCAAAATTTCTGGTGGCTATAGCTTGTTGGAAACACCTGTTCCCATTCCGAATACAGCAGTTAAGCAACACGCGCCCAAGATACTTGGCTGGTAACGGCCCGGGAAAATAGGTCCTGCCAGAATTAAATTTGACCCCTAATGTAAAAGTTAGGGGTTTTTTTATTGGGAGTTTTTATGTTTACATTGTGGCGGCTAGCCCTGTTTTTTCAGGTATTTCATCTGGTATACCATCAAGTAACGACAATTTTTGATTTGTATCCGTTTAATAATATCAAAAGTTATACGCGTAAGCAGCAGCTTTTGGAATGTGGAAGCTGTGCATTTGCTATGGGGATTCCAATTTTTGCAACGCTATTTGGCGGTAAAATTATGGCTGGAGTTTCGGTTGTTCTTTTTATATTGTTATTAATGGGTGAATATTTTACCTGGTGGAAGCCATACTTTTTTGGGCCAACTGAGCTTTGGAAGACTGTTTATAATAAAAAGTTTAAATCAACGATTATTATTTTACCGGCCATCAATGATCACCCAATTCCAAATCTTGAGCATCTGATTTTGCATAGCATTACGGTGGTGACTTTTATATTAACGGTAAAGTATTTTTTTGCTTTGTTATAATACAAAGATCTCTTTTGAGCGAGTATTGTTTTATGTTATTCCATTAGAATAAGTTTATAAGTGTTGACGATAGAAGAGATTATGAAAAAAGCATTATTACTTGTTGCTCTATTCGCCTTGTCAGCGAGCACTCCAATTTATTTACTCAGCACACAAAATAATACAGAGGATATTATGGAAGACTCACTCCATTTTGAAGAGGTTCAAAACATAGATTCTGAGAATGGTTTAAAGCGGCCAGAATTTTTAAAATCTTCAGATGGCCTCAATCTTGCTTACTATTCTTTTTTATCTGAAACAGCACCGCAAGCTACGCTTATTTTTTATCATGGTGGTGGTTTTTGGAGTAATCAGCTTTATCAAAATATGGCGCGAGAATTGACACAGAAATTTCCTGTAGCAGTTTTTCTGGCAGACCTTCGAGGGCATGGAAACTCTGGTGGGCCGCGAGGTGACGCACCCAGTGCTCAACAGGTCTGGCTGGATGTCGATGATACTGTGCGCTTAGTGAAAGAAAAATATCCAAGCTTGCCACTCTTTCTTGGAGGTCATTCTTCAGGCGGCGGTGTCATACTTAATTATAGTGGCTGGGAAACGAGTAATTTAGTTGATGGTTATTTTCTTATTGCCCCATTTTTAGGTGGTGACTCCGATACAGTGCAGCCTGATCAGCGATTTGTTAAAAATGTTAGAATCTGGGCAATTATAGCTCATATGCTCTCAGCCGGCTGGTTATTAAGCCACACTAAAGCGGTTTTTTTCAATTATCCAGAACGCTTGATGAAGCAAGATTCTCATATTATTACTTCTTATACAACTACGATGGCAATTGCAACATCGCCGTACAATGCTAAAGGGTTGTTTGGCAAGCTCAAAAAGCCGTGTGCTCTTTTTGTAGGAAGTCGCGATGAGCAGTTTATTCCAGAAAAGTTGGTTGGGTTTAATCAGCATTTGAGTGAAGAAGTAAAAAGTAAATCATCTGCCCAGCTTGTTTTTGATGCATCGCATCTATCAATTGTGCTTCAGGCGTCTGAGTTTTTAGCTCAAGCCCTTAAAAGATTCATATCAAGCGATCAATAAGTGTTGTCAAAGAGATAGGCTTTATTTTCCTACTTGTTACATTGAAACTGATTACTCAAAAAATTAAAATAAGAAAGGCGTACCTAAAGATGTGTACGCCTTTTATTTTGGGGAGATTTTATTTTTTACGACGTAAGTGCCCAAATACCCGGTAAATTTCTGTATTCTTCGTTATAATCAAGGCCACATCCAATCAAAAATTTTGGAGAGCTGATGAATCCAACGTAGTCAATGTTTGGAGTTTGACTTGATTGGCAGCCTTCTTTTAAAATCAAGGAAGCGATTCTTATTGAAGCAGGGCTTTTTTTTGTGAAGTGTTCTATGAGCCATTGCATGGTAAGTCCGGTGTCAACAATATCATCGACAATGATAATATGTTTTCCCTGCAGAGAGTTTTCTTTTATTGAATCATACTTGAGTTGGATAGTTCCTGATGACTGTAATGTTCCATGGTAACTTGAGACACGAACGGTCTCCATTTTACTTAAATGTTTCACATTTCGCATAAGATCTGAAAGAAATGGCAAACATCCGTTTAATATACCTATAAAGACGATTGAGTCTTCTATTTCTGCATAATCTCGATCAATTTGAGCACCTAGTTCCATCACGCGATTGTTGATTTCTTCTTTGGAGATAATTTCTGAAAATGTACCAACGCCATTAATAGTTAATGTTTCACCATTAATGAATAGTGAAGTGCTTACCGTCATAAGAGAAACAAAAGTAATAGTTTTTAGGTATTTTTTCACGAAAGCTCCTTTATTCTTGTTGTGAAAGGTATTTGAAAATTTATAAAAGAGTAGTCGATGATTTTGATTTGAGCAAGAAGAAAGTGCTTGTGTCTGTCTACAACAGTTTGTATGATAACCAGATTGCTTTGATGTCATATCTTTTATTTGTATAAAGGTGGTTTGTGAAAGTACAGAGTGTTATTTTGAGTGTTGTAGTTACGGTAATAACTTGTAGTCAGGTGCTTCTTAAGGGGGTAGAAGAGCAAAGTGTTTTAGATGTCTACCGTGAAATGCCTACTCATGCTATTGACTTGATATCACGAACAAAACAATCAAGTGATTATCTTATACAACGCGATTTAGAGGTTGCAAAAAATAGAAAATGGAATGACCTGCATCTTGCAGTTTTGTGGGGGCTTGAGCAAGAAGTAACGCGTTTAATTGAAGTTGAGAACTATCTCGTTAATGCATGTGATAGCATAGAAAGCACACCGCTTCACCTTGCAGTTGCGCGTGGCAATACCGCCTGTGCACAAATATTGCTTGAAAAAGGTGCAAAAGTGGATGCTCAAGATAAATATGGGTGGACACCCTTGCATGCAGCGTTATTTTATTTACCAAGTATACATCATCCCTGTGTAAAATTATTAGAAGAGTATAGAGCTTCTATCACAATAAAAAATCTACAAGGTGATACTCCCTGGGACTTGCGAAAGTCCGATCGTTGCTGGAGATAATCATTTTCAGATAAAGAGGAGTTATTATGCATGATATTATTCAACCAATAAAAAATGCTACGCACGATAATTTTATTATAGAAAAAACTATTCAATTCGTTCGTTCTCAGCTTGAAGGAGAAGGAACTGGGCATGATTGGTGGCACGTACATCGTGTTTATTCTTTGGCATTGCGGATTGCGCAACAAGAGCAGGGTGCGGATATTTTTGTTGTAAGCCTTGGTGCACTGCTTCATGATATTGCTGATTATAAGTTTCATCATGGTGATGAATCGGTTGGACCACGTGTTGCTGGTCAGTGGCTTGAGCAGTGTGGTGTTCAGCGCGATGTTATCGATCAGGTTCAAGAAATTATCAAAACAATTTCGTTTAAGGGTGCCGGTGTTGCAACCCCCATGCGCACGCTTGAAGGAAAAATTGTGCAAGATGCGGATCGTCTTGATGCATTAGGGGCAATTGGTATTGCGCGTTGTTTTGCTTATGGCGGGAGTAAGGGAAATCTGCTGCATGATCCAGAAATTAAACCGGTGATGCATACCTGTTTTGAAACTTACAAAAAATCAAAAGGTACCTCGGTTAACCATTTTTTTGAAAAGCTTTTTTTGCTTAAAGATCTCATGAACACTAAAACAGCAAAGATAATTGCTCAGAAACGGCATAATGTTATGGAGCAGTTTATCAAGGAATTTTTGAGTGAATGGGATGGTAATGAGTAATAAATATTAAGAAAATAGACTATGAGCCGAGCGAACTCTAAGATGTGTGGATTAAGAAAAAAATACTCCTAAAAAACCTACAACTAAGGTTAATTGACAGATTGAATATATGTGGTATCATTATTGTACTATGATTAAGCACGAGCCTTTATTTACAGGCTACAGGTTTTTCATTTGTGCTCATACAATAATGGAGGTTTTGCTATGTTTTTATCTGTTGAAAAGCTATTAAAAAATAGTTTTATGTTTTTTGCGGCTTTATTTCTATCTTTTGCTGTTGATTTGTATGGAATGGATTTTGACGAATCTTCTGAAGATTCGTCTTCTGATTCTCACGAGCAAAGCTTTGATTTCAGTAGAGGATTGAGTTATTCCGATGAAGAAGATACCCGTGATCTTATCGATGATATAGATGATTTATTCATGCGAAGATATGGTGAACAAGAAATACAAGGTAATTTTTATTCATTTAAACGTAAAGAAAGAGATGCGGATGACCGAAGAATTTTGGATTCTCAATCATCATCTATAAAGAGCCCATCAAAGCGTCAAAAAATTTATAATAAACCAGAAAAAACAAAATCTAAAAAATATCAAAAAAGTTCAAGTAGGCCTGCGCTTGTTTATGAAGGGAGCTCGACAAGCTCTGGGTTTAGTTGGGATGCTGATAATCAAGCGATTATGAGTGGTTCATTGCCTAAACCGGTCGGTTTTTATTTTAACAACAATAACAATAACAATAACAATAATAATAATAACAATAATGTTGATGGATCTTTTGACTCTCCTCCAAGGGTGCCCGATTCACTTTCAAGTGGTTTAAGTCCTCAGATGCAAAAAGCCTCTCTTGGCAGTTCACCCGTTGGCTTAAAGACTCCTAAAAAGCATATTCAAAATACTCGAACTATCGATATTATCGAAGTATTTATTAATAATTTTTGTCAGTACGAAGAGCAATCAGTTTTTACAGATTTAATTCGATTTTTATTTACTGTTAAAGATGTTACCGTCGAAGATGTTACCATCAAGAAATTAGAGCGCAAGAAAATTGAAGAAGATTCCCGATTTGCGCAAGCTTTATGCGTTTATTTGAGTGAAGATCTATTTGTACAATTTTTTAAAATAATTGATGAAACGCAAGCTCATAATAATTGGATACAATCTTCCGATGCCGATGAGCTTAGGGCTGATTTTGCAGTGTACACTCAGCAAGAAAGTGATCTTTTAAAAGAAAATAATAATCTTCAAAATCAGAAAAAAAAGATGGATAAAGTTAACGATGAGGATGAAATTAAACGTATTGATGCTCGTCAAAAAGAGATTAAAGCTATCAGGGCAGATCTAAAAGTTAGATTATCAGATTGTAAAAAAAGACTGATATTGAAAGATGTTTATAGCGAAGTATCCGGTTTTCTCATAAAAGAAGTAGCCTCAAAAAGTGGGAGAAAGAGGCTTGATGCTCATCAGGATCAATGGCTCAGGCAATTGATTAGGAATCTATTAAAACTTAATGACGAAAAAGATAGAGATCTTCGTATTCGATATCGAAAACTTGCAGAGTATATTTTTGCATATTATTTTGTTGGATTTGATTCTAATGTTGATTATCTTCAAAATCGGGGACGTAAGAAGTTAGATTTTAGTTCAGATTTTAATGCTGACCAAGCAGGTGGTAGCTCGAGCAGTTCTTCATCGTTACCAGATTCTTATTACTTTAAAAATTTATTGTATTCACCACCTGGCCATGCTCGCAATTCTTATAATAAAACATTGATTTGTGATTGCATCGAAGGCTCTCCGCTTTATTATTTGCTCTGCTTTAATACTGTTTATCAGAGTATTCACCAACAAATAATTCATATTTGCGGTGAGCGCTATGAGCCAATGAGGAATCAAAGGAGCTATAAGCGACTTAATCTCTTAATAAAAGAACTTTTAGACGATTACGAAATGGCTTGTGGTTTGTATGAAAAAACGCATAACGCTGAAATAATAGGTAAAATAAAATATGCACAAAGAGTATTGCAAATGACCGCTGAAATGATTGTTGGGCATATCAATAAAGCGATATTACCTGATTGTAATCTCTTATATTCGTATAAAATTAAAGACTTAGTTCGCATGCTTCGTCTTATTAAAAATAGATTTCAAATTAATTTGATTAATAATTTTGATCGCTTGGTTTTGGTTAAAGATGAGCATATTGGGCGTATTGTTTATGAATTTCATGAAATGAAGCAATCCTATCAAATAAGTGGTGGTCATCTGCATTGCGATGTCGGCTACACTTTGGAGATTGATTTTAATCAATATAATATTGATCGTTTTAATACATTTGCATTAAATGCTTCAACAGGTGTAAGTTTTCGCGATTGGTTGATGAGTAATTCTACTGGTAAATGCATAGATCATAAAAGCTCAACAGTATTTCCTCCGTGTTTTAACAGAAATTTTTGGTCAGGTTATGTCTCTCGATTATTAGCAAATAACCCAGACGATGGAGATATTTGTTGCTATGATTCTGGAAAACGTGTGCAAGAAAAAGAGGGAGTCTTCAAGCGACAAGTCATCTTTAAACATCCTCATTATGTTGGGTGCAAAGATAGTGCTTGTTCTTGCGATCAAAACTCAGTTATGTATGTTACTGCCATCATTCGTGAAGAGGTTATTGACCTTGATACCGCTTACGATCTTATGGATTCAAATGATTCAAACATTCTTAGATCAGTTATCTCTCTTTATCCAATGTCTGTCTATTGCTTAGATTACGATAAATACCGCGGTGGATTTCTTTTGAACAGAGAAGTAATTGAGAATGATGAGTACTTGAATAGGCTTCTCCCTAATTTTTTTGATTATCAACGTCAAGAAAATATTGATCAAGGCTTAGTGTATAATGATCAAGGTGTGCCATTGTACCAATCTGTGTTGTTTTCACTCAGAGCATTTCGCCAAGCCTTACAAGAAGCGGCAAAGAAATTATCTGAAAGTGAGCGCTCATGTATTATTGCTGGAAATATTGATTCATCAATCATAGAAATTACCGAATTTGGTATTCAGTATGTTTTGGTTAAAGTTGCTCAAGGAGTTTTTGTTAGAATTCAAAGAGATCAATTAAACAGTATGCTGAGCTCTCTTCAAGATGGTGAAGTTCGTATTGAAGATGGTGACGATGATTTAGATCTAATATAGAATAAAAAATATAGAACAAATAGTTTCTTAAAAAGGCGTCTGAAAAATCCAGACGCCTTTTCTGTCTTTTGTAGCATAGATTCTAGCGGATAGATCGACTGATCTTGTGATGAGCGTGTAAAGCATGATACCCTAGTGTCGGTTAATAATTCTTGACGAAGGGGTCGTTATGCTTATGCGGACAAAAGTTTTTTTACGTCTTTGGGGTGCTTGTATTTTAGGCAGCGTTGCAGTCATCCCTTATATCTTTTCGCTTACCGATCTCAAGGGGTTACCTGCGCCCATGTCTCTTATGGCGATGATCAAAATACTTCAAGATGCTGCTTTTTACGGCGTTGTCACTTGGGCTGGTGTATGGCTTTGTGAGCAAGTAGGATTTCGTATACCATTTTTCTCTGAAGAGCTTGAACTCAAGCATGTTTCTTGCTTGATATGGCGATCAATTGTTTGTGGTGTTTGTGTTGGTATGTCTATTTTATCGCTGGACCTTTTATTACCGCATATGGGTGGGCCGCGTATTAACGAAACAACCTACATCGAACTTTTTCGAGGATTTATGGCCTCATTCTATGGAGCAATAAACGAAGAAGTGCTCTTGCGTCTCTTTTTTCTTTCGCTTTTTGTTTGGATTCTTATACGAATTTTTGGGCAAAAAAAGAGAGACTCTTGGATTTCGGTAAGTATTATTATTTCTTCACTTTTATTTGGAATCATGCATCTTCCTACAGCAGCAAAGCTCGCACCACTTACGGTGAGTATTGTGGCAAGAGTTCTTTTTCTCAATGGCATAAGTGGTATTATGTTTGGCATTTTATTTACTCAATGCGGCCTTGAAGCAGCAATGATAGCTCATTTTGCAGCCGACATTTTACTGCATGTTCTTCCTGCAGCAGCAATGATGGTTTTTCTGTAAAGCCGTCTAACCGTTTTATAATGGTATGAAAGCGTGTAAGCTCATGAAGTTGAGATAAAAAAAGATAAAAAGTTAAGCTTGGTGATGTTATGAACGTTTTTAAAGCATTTGTCCTTGTTATTGGTGCAGCGGCTCTTGCAGGAGCTAGCTGGTTTGGGTATAAGCGGTTTTTTAACAAGCCGCAAGCCAAGCTGTTTCGTACTCAAAAACCGGAGCGCCGCAGTGTTTACCGTTTAGTAAATGCCGAAGGTAAACTTGAGGCTCTGGGGACATCAAAAATTGGCCCACTGATCCAAGCAACGGTAAAAAAGATTTTTGTTAAAGAAGATGAACTTATAAAAGAAAATCAGTTGCTCGCTATTCTTGAAAATGACAAAGGTGGTGATACAGATGTTAGGCAACAGAAAGCTCTTCTTCAAAAAGCTATACTTCTCCGCGATTATTTAAAACTTAATTTTAACCGACAAGAGTCTTTGCATAAAGCTGGTCAGCTTGCACAAGATTCATTTGATCGGATTACACAGCAATACAAAGATGCTCAAGAAGAGGTTAAGCGATTGCAAGCAAGCTATGATAAAGAGCTCTTTATTTTTAAGCAAACCGAAGTGCGTGCGCCACATGATGGTATTGTTCTTGATATTCCAATTACCGAAGGTGAAACTGTTTCGCCGGTCGTTTCACCTCCATCTGTTATCTGTCAAATTGCAAAAGACTTACGTACAATGAGGGTAACTTTGCTTGTTGATGAAAATCGTGTTGGCGATGTAAAAGCTGGCCAACAGGCAAAAATTTCTGTCGATACCTACCCGTACAAGGTTTGGAAGGGTATAATTGAACGTGTTGGAAATTTTCCAGCAATTGTTGATCAAGGTTCTCAAAAGCAATTTATTGCGTATAAAACAATTGTTGTTATTAAAGATGATGAGCGTTTACTTCGTCCTGGAATGTCTGCTCATGCAAAAATCAAAGCTGGTAAATCTAAAAATGTCCTTGCTGTTCCGGGATACGTTTTTCAGCTAAACACTGCAATGCTTACGCATGTAGCAGGGCAACTTGGGTTTTCCTGTAAACCACTTGATGCAGCTAAGAAAAAAGAACTGCTCAAACAAACTGGTCAATGCCCAACAAAAACATTGTGGGTGGTTGAGGGTAAAGCGTTTATTGAAAAAGCAGTCGGTGTTGGTATTGACGATCAAGCATACTTTGAAATTTGTTCTGGCCTTTCTGAAAACGATGAAGTTGTTCATGACATTGAGCAGACCGATGAAATGAAGGCATTATACAAAAAATTCTTAGGCGGTGGTTTGTAAGGAACGCTATGAATATTGCTCTGATTATTCGTATGGCGCTGCGTGCAATTGGCCATCACAAAGGTCGATCGCTGTTAACAGTACTTGGTATCGTGATAGGTATTGCTGGGATTATTGCGACTACCGCTATCGGTTCTGGTGCTCAAAAAAAAGCGCGAGACCAAATTCTTTCTTATGGCGAGCGCTCAATTGATGTATGGTCTGGCAACTGGGCTGCGCATAATAAAATTAAGCCTGATGTTCCGTTGACTATTCAAGATACCGATATTATTGCTTTGCAGTGTAAAAAAATTGAGCATATCTCACCATTACTTCGTTCACATAATATTATTGAGTTTCAAGGAAATAAATTTGAAGCAGATATTGCAGGTGTGCGTGAGAGCGGCTTCGCCATTAATGATGAAAAAATAGAGATGGGTTCTTTCTTTACGCATGAGCATGATCTTTTTAAAGAAAACGTTATTGTCATCAATAAAGAAGCTTCAGATGCTTTATTCAAATGGCAGTATCCAATTGGCCAAATTATTCGCGTTGGTAAAATTCCATTCAAAGTAATAGGTGTTTTAATGCCACCAAAAGTTCCTCGTCGTTGGGACATTGGAAAGCTTAAAGTAGTTATGCCCTTTTTGACCATGCAAAAGTATTTTTCATATTCAAGCACCACGGTGCATGGAATCTCTTTTTCTACCTATCATGAGTTGGATAATGAAATAGTGAAGCGGCAAGTAACGCGTATTTTACGTGCTTCGCATCGACTTGAGGATAATGATCCTAACGATTTTATGGTGTGGGATACGCAAGGCATGGCTGATGCTGCAGAGGGTGGATCAAAAATTATTGGATTGTTTGCGCTGATTGCAGCATCAATTGCGTTATTGGTTGGTGGCATTGGCGTCATGAATATTATGCTTGTTGCAGTGCAAGAGCGAACTAAAGAAATTGGTATCAAAATGGCATTGGGTGCTCCAAGCAAAACAATTCTGCGTCAATTTTTACTTGAGTCTGTTGCGCTGTGTATGGTTGGAGGAGTTCTTGGTGTCGGCTCAGGGGTAGGAGTTGCTTACGCGCTTGAACACTTTTCCTCATTGCCCGCGATTATTGAAACAATGCCGATTATTCTTGGCTTTCTGATCACTATTTTTATAGGTTTATTTTTTGGGTATTATCCTGCTCGCCGGGCATCATTGCTTAATCCAGTTCAAGCGCTTACTGAGCAGTAGTTATTAAAATAAGAAGGAGATTCGTATGAAGCCTCTGTTCATCAATTTAATATTACTCTTTCTTGTCTCAAATTTGTTAGCAGCTTCTATGTCTAGCGTATATCCAGATCAAGCTTCACCGCAACAGGCTCTAAAACGAGCAATTGTTGTTGGGGCAACATCGGGTATTGGCCGACAAGTAGCCAAACAGCTTGCTCTTGAAGGGTATCAGGTTGGTCTTGTTGGCAGGCGGGAGCATCTGCTCAAGTCGCTTTCAGAAGAAATTGTAACAAAAACATACCAAGCCAGTATTGATGTTGCAGATCACGAAATTGCAGCTGATCAGCTTAAGCAATTAATAGCTCAGATGGGAGGTCTTGATTTGATGGTCGTGAGTGTTAGCTCGTTTAATGATGTTTCAAACTCTGTGCAAGATGGTCGACCCCAAACATGGGAGGCCGACTTAAAAACGATTAGTGTTGAAGCTGCAGGATTTTATACAGCAGCAACAGTTGCGCTGGATTTTTTTGAGCAACAAAAATCAGGGCACTTAGTTGGTATTTCATCAATTGCTGCTTTACGAGGCGATGCACGTTGCCCTGTTTATTGTGCCGCAAAAGCATTTGTTTCGTGTTATCTAGAAAGTATGCGTAACAAGTTTATTCAAAATAATCTACCAATTTACGTAACCGATATCTTGCCCGGTTGGGTTGATACTGAGCAAAAAAAATTCAGCGAAGTGCCAGGAACTTATTGGGTAATCCCAGCAGAGCAAGCAGCACGTGATATTGTTGATGCAATTAAAAATAAAGAAAAAGTGCGCTATGTTGCCAAGCGTCAGCAGCTTGTTGCATGGGCTTTAGCTATATGCCCTGATGCTTTGTACAACTGGATGGGTGGGCTTTAATGCTTATTGCTGTCTATGCCATATTCAGTTAATAAATCAAAAGATGATTTGTTGTTACAATTTTTAATATGAAGATCAGCGTTCAGTTTAATGAGTAATATTACAATATTTAAATTTTTACTGATTATAGCGTTATGAAGGGGGGTATATCCAAGCCTGTTTTGTAGGTTGACATTCGCTCCATTTTCAACGAGCAGATGAGCTATTTGTATGTTCCCATAGAATGCAGTGTGGTGGAGGGGGGTATCTCCGTATAAATTCTGTTGATTAACTTGTGCTCCATTTTTGATAAATAAAATTACGGCGTTGACATTTTTATAGAGCGCCGCGTTGTGGAGTGGTGTGTCACCAAATTTATTTTGATGATGTAAAAGTTCTATTTTTTCTTCCAGAGATGCTGTGCTGAGTATATTGCGTATTAAGGCTAACTTTTTGCGCTTCTTACTACCTGAAACCTCAATAAAATAATCTTTATTATTCTGATTTACCACTCCGTGTAGACTTGACGACCCTATTAACGAAATGAAAAGTATTCTTTGCAATACGGAAGAAAAAAACATACAACCTTTCTGAATGTAGCGCACTAATAAGTTTGAGAAATTTCTTTGCGGAAGTGCGTCTAAGAAAGATAAACTATTCTTGGTCAAACTCTATGCTGCGTAATTGATTGCTGTCAACGGTCATATAAAAATGTCCGTGTTTAGCATAGGCTTTAACAAGTTCTGGGTTGTGGCAAATAATCAAAACAGTAATTCCTGTTGCGCTTACAAGTTCATGTAAAAACTCCATAACCATGTGCGCATTTTTCATATCAAGTGCCGCTGTCGGTTCATCGAGCAGCAAGATGTGTGTTGGCTTTTGGAGTGCCATTAAGATTGCAAGAATCTGGCGCTGCCCACCAGAAAGAGATTTAACTGGTTGTTTTGGATCGATGCCAAAACGAGAGATAAACGGTGGAATTGGAGCGTGATTTGGTAAGCCTGCAAGTATTGGATATTTTGGCAATGCAGCGCAGCGTAAATTTTCTTCAAATGTAAATTGGTCAGCAAGCATTGTATCAAACTTTTGCTGTACAAATTTAATGTGCTGAGCTAATTCATAAGCGGATGAGTTTGCAAGATTGTATGAAATGCCATTGAGTATAATAGAGCCAGATGCTTGTTCTGTATGATCTATTTTCCCCTGCAAAATTCTAAAAAATGTCGATTTACCAACACCATTTTGTCCTTGAATAAAATGGACAGCTCGTGGTGAAAAAGTTACCGATAAATCGTTAAAGAAAAATGATGATTGTGGAGTGAATTGAAATGAAACCTGGTTTAACTGCAAAGAACTGTTTTTATAGCTCATGACTTAAACCCCCAGGTTATCAGTTGTCTGTTCGGTTGTTGATTTCGAACGATATTTGTTAATCAAAATGCACAGCACAATCAGTGATTGAATCATCGTAAAATACTTGAGGTTGAATCCAACTTTAAGAAGCAGTTGCTGGAGCGCGCAGTAGCTAAATACCCCAACAAGCGGAATAGCTAAATGTATTGGCTTTTTACTTGGAATAAATGTTCTGCCTAAAATGAGTGCTGTAACGCAAAAAAGAATAATTCCAAAACCCGATCCTACATCGGTAAAGCTGCTGGTTTGTGCAAAGAAATATCCAGAAAGTCCAGCGAGCGCATTGCCAAGGCCAAGTCCAACAAAAAATACAAAAGACCCTGAGACGTGGTAGTGATCAAAGAATCGTGGGTTATTACCATAGACTGCAAGAGACAGGCCAAGTTGAGTTTTTAAAAAGAAAAACATAATTAGCATGAGCAACGACCCAATAAGACAGAGCATCAAGAGCTCTGGGTTTATTGAAGGAATCGAACTCATGATGAGTGGATTTTTAAAAGAGCTCAGCGAAAAGTTTGCGGTGCCTAAAACAAATTGATTAATACCGTGAAAAAGCCCTACGGTTAAGATAGCGGAAAGAAGATGAGGAAGTCGTGCAACTTTTGTAAGCATCGCCGAAACAAGTCCAACAGCAAGTCCTCCAATAAGGCTTGCACAAACAACTGCAAGCATGCAGATCCATCCTTGCAAGTGGTGAGTAAAAGAAAGTGTTTTTGCTCCTAATATTGCACCAAAAACATAGGCAGCTTCTATGCTCAAATCGGGTACTTTAACCAACGAAATTGAACAATAAGCTCCCAGTACAAGAGGGAGATAAATAAGTGTTTGTTCAAATATGATTCCAAGGGCTTGCATAGTTTTTACTCACAAAAACTTTTAAGAATTTGATAAATTACCGACTTTCCGAGCTCAATATCGGAAACTGGAACCGACTCATTATTTCCGTGGATGTTGTTTTCGGTAGTAAACGGGGTTAACCCTATTCCTTCTATTCCTTGATCGAAATAGAAACGCAAGTCTGAAGCAAACTCAGCAAATAATGGTACCGTTGTTAAGCCACAATCTTGAATGGCAGCGTTTACAGCATGATAAAACGAAGTTTTATAATCAATTGTTACATCACGGTCGCTGGCAATTGCCTCAACATTCATGGTGATTGTCGGAAAATCTGTAAGAACTGAGTTAAGTTTTTCAAGTGCCTGACTCAAGAGTATTTGAGGAGGTATACGCATATCAATCGTTGCTGTAGCAACATCGGGAACAACGTTGAGTGCAACCTGACCATTTTTCATAACACCCGATTGTATTGATGTGATATTAACTGAAAGCAATAATCCTGCAGGTTCATCATGCATGCGAGCATTTTGCTCTTGATGCATTTGAACAAGTTTGGCTAAAAATCGTGTTAGATCATGAATTGGATTTTTGCTGTCTAAGCGTGATCCATGGCTCATAACGCCTGTTGCGGTAAAGCGAGCATGAATTGGTTTTCGTTCAGAAACTTTTAAAAGCAGCATTCCTTCAGTTCCCGATGGTATTGCTTCGTCAAGAACAAACCCAACATTAAGCTTTTTAAATTGAGGGGTTTCAATGAACAACTTGGTTCCTTTGAAGCCACCGCGTTCTTCGTCTGGGGCAACAAATAGATGAATTGAGCGACGAGGTTTTATCCCTTCTCGCTTGAGTTGCTGAAGTGCGAAATAATGAACCACTCCAACACCCTTCATATCCTGAACTCCGCGTCCATAAAGAACTTGATTTTTAAGAGTTCCTGAAAAAGGGTTACTATTCCACAAGGTAGGGTCTGCAAGTGCAACATCCATGTGATGGTTGAGCGCAAGAGATGGAAGCCCTTTATCGGTACCTTCATAGCTGATAATGAGAAAAGGGAAGCCAGATGAAAGTTCTACAACGTTTACATCAAAGCCATCACGAGCTGCTTGCTGAGCAAATAGTTGGACAGCATCATGGTAACGTGGATTAGGGAATGTTGTATCAATTTGAAGATAGCGTTGTAAAAATTCAATCATCATAGTTTTTTGACCCTAGCGAATAACTTCTATTGAGGTAATGAGCTGTTTAAGGTGCGTGTCTAAAGTAAATTTTTGAAGCTCCATTGCTTTTTCGTTAATCATAGTTTTAAAGCATTCTGCTTGGGTAATCGGTACCTGATGAGGGGATTTTCCTTCCGCCAAAATAGCATAAGCTTTTTCTGAAGTTTCAACGCCAGCATCATAAGATGTAACGCTAAAACCTATGGTAGCTCCTTTAGGAACAGAATCAAGGTCGGTAGTGCACAACGGAACTCCTGCTCGATTACACAATTTAATCAAGCTATCAATACTTGAAACAACAGTATTGTCTTTGAAGATAAGTACCGCATCAACGGTGTCAACCAATGCCGAAATTTTTGAATAGACTTCGTTGGTCTTATAAACTTCAACAGCGGTTAACGTGATTCCAAGATTGGTTAATATTTCTTCTACAACATTTTTATCGTATTCAAGGCCGGAGGACTGTGTTGGATCATAAACAAGCAGGATTTTTTTAATATCAGGCTTTAAGAAATGGAGCATGTTCATTTGGAAATGGTAATCCGGATCGGCAGTAAGGCCGGTGAGGTGATTACCTGATTGTTCACGTGACTCAACAAGATTAAGTTTTTCAGGACGAGCAACTAAACCAAAAACAATCGGTGTATAATTATGTTTTTTAAGAGAGACTTCTTTTGCCATTTGTGTGGTCATTGCTCCGATCGTAAAAATCAAATCGTACGAATTTTGAACAATTTCTTCTGCTTGGGCATGCATCAGTGTGCGATTACCATTAGCATTGTAGACGTCAAATGAACAATTGAGTCCATATTTTTTAACAAGGCCATCACAAAATCCTTCTTGAATTTTTTCAAGCGAAGGGTGAGTTGATGGTGTAAAAACTGCAACTCTAAATGGTTTGCCATCAGCAGCAGATTGCTGTTCTTGTGCTGCAATGTGAACAGGTGCAACATGTGGCGTTGATGATCTGTCTAGGTAGACGTAACCAATAAGAACCACGCACAATATATTGAATATGACACTTGTTGTATAAATAATCCGTTTCATAGTTTCCTTAAAAAGGTCAGATTTTGCTTGTAGTCAGCTTATTCGTCAGTGAAAGTTACCATGTTTTGCTAGTGACTACAAGCAAATTTCAATGCAAGTCAAACTTACTGCGAAACAGTCAAATCTCGTATCGGTAGGTTATAGACAATTAAATTACCGCACCCTTCTCGCTCTTCAGAATCAGGGAGCGTTTCCATTTCTTCGGTAAAGGCTGGCATACAGGCTTCGTAAACATATTGAGAAACTACAACTGCTCGAGGTGCTGGTGTAAAGAGCTTATTATGAATCTGTGGAATTTCTTTTACAAATTCTCTTCGCATGAGGGTGTTTCTTTGATTTGCAAGAACTTGTCCGTAGGTCAGAATAAGTTGGGTTGATTTATTTTTTGTAATATGAGCGCTGACATTATCTCTAATCAATCCAAATGCATTTCTTAAAAGAAGACTTCCGTGTCGCTGCCCACGTTTATCTGGCATTGTATATGCGCCGCCATAATAAAGGAATGTTTGTCGATGATGAATTTTGAAAGGGGTGACTTCTATATCTGATCCATCGGCATTATGCATCGGTGAAAAGGTAGGGTCATCGGTTTGGCTGATACACGTTTGAAGCGAAGATTGTGTTATAGCTGCTCCATCTTGCTGATAACATCGTAGCTCGTTGATCAAAAGTTCGTGTAATTCTTTTTGGCTTTCAATAATGTAGAGTTTTAAAAAAGAGATAATATCGAAATTTTCTGTTGCTACAAAAAGTCGACCGCGTGATATTGCTTCTTCAAGAATTGTATATCGTACGTGTTCAGGAAATACAACAAGTTTTGCGCTGTCTTCAGCAGATTCGGCAATAGCAGCCTGAAGCCTGAGGAGCTGATCAATATCAGCTTTTCTTGCTAACCGGTATACGATATCACCATAAAGATTTGATGTAATGCAGCAAATGAGTCCTAATAAAATAACTTTTGTTAAATTTTTCATAACAATCCTTACTAAAGTTAAGAGAGTTTTAGCGAATATGTTCTGTAGTTTCTTGTTAGAAAGCAAGCATATTTTGCTTCCTAAAATCAAGTGATATTAATGTAATATTCTACAGAATAAATAATTAATTTCGTATTTATCTATGCAATGCATAGCTTTCAAACATACCACATACTTGCAGTAATGAGAAAAAATATGATGAGATATTTGAGAAATAAAAAAGATTAGGCGTGCCAACGCCAAAGATGCGTAACTTGTAACATAGAAAGAATTGAAAATGTTTTAAGCGTAAAGCTCTTGATAAAACATGCGGCACACATGTTTGTGTAGATATCAGTCTTTGGCAATCCAGCGATCATTATGATTTCCTTTGCATATGCTTTGGATGATTACCATAAAATTTAAACTTAAAATTAAGTTAACAAAAAAGATTTATAAATGCAAAGACAATTTATAAGATGGCTTATGTTGTCATAGCTATTCTATATGTTTTCGGCAAAGAGTAAGTGAATTAATGCCATTTTAGGTTGGCCCCATGTATACTAAAAAAGTTTGTTATTTGTTTATTTATACCAGAGGAGTAACGTGTTTTTTAAAATTGCAAAAATTTTATGGGGAAATGTTTCTCGGCAAGAATTTAAGCAATTTGGCTTACTTTCTACTGTTTTTTTCTTTATCATCGGCGCTTACTGGATGCTGCGTGCAATGAAAACGGCGCTTTTTTTAAAAATTGTGGGAGGGAGTTATTTAGGGCATGCAAAATTTGGATCGATTATATTTTTAATCATACTTGTCTTGGCGTATAGCAAGCTGGTTGATTTGTTTGAAAAACAAAAATTAGTTTATCTTATTACTTCAATATATGGATTTTTATTCATAGGGATTACCTATTTGTTAATGCATCCAACTATTGGGCTTGCCAATACAGCTCCAAATAGTAAGCGATTTTTCGGATGGTTTATCTACGTAATTATTGAGAGCTTTGGTTCAATTGTTGTTGCCTTGTTCTGGTCATTTGTAGCCAGCTCAGTGAATTCAGATTCTGCAAAAAAGGGATACCCAATTATTGTTTTTGGCGCACAGCTTGGTGCAGTTCTTGGCACAATCATGGATTTGCAGGTTGGATATGTTGGCATTCCGATTCTCTTTAGCATTGCAATATTTGCAATCTTTACAGTACCAGTTCTTATTGCATTTTTTGTAAAAATTTATTCAATAACCAATCATGATCTTACTTCACAGCAGACAGTTCCTTCACGGGGGACAGGACCAATTGAGGGATTGCGTTTGTTGTGTACTCGTCCCTATTTAATAGGAATCTTAGCGCTTTCAACGCTTTATACCGTTATTGAAACAATTCTTGATCTCCAAATGTATAGTCTTGCGAATCAGGTATATTTGTCACCTGAAAAAGTCACCGAATTTAGCGCCTTTTATGGGCTTTGTGCGAATCTTCTATCGCTCGCTTTTTCTGTAATTGGTACAAGTTTTTTTATTCGTAAATTTGGCCTTACTGCTTGTCTTGTACTCTATCCTTTGACGGTTGCTCTTGCTGTATGCGGTGTTTGGGCTCAGCCAACGCTTTGGGTTTTGGTTGGTGCTATTGTTGCGATTAAGGGTTTGAGCTATGCACTCAACAACCCATGCAAAGAGATGATGTATATTCCTACCAGTAAAGACATACGTTTTAAAACAAAAAGCTGGATTGATACTTTTGGGGCGCGTAGTGCAAAGGGTGCTGGTGGACTTGTTGTTGCAGCATTTCCGTTGGTTTCAGACTTAATAACCTATGGCTCAGTTATCTCTTTGGGGATTATTGGAGTTTGGATTGTGGCAGCATTTTTTGTTGGAACAAAGCATCGAGAACTTGTAGACGAAAATACGTTCATTGAATAATTAAGCATTGAGTTCGAAATTAAATTAATAATTGTCGGAAGGGTTAAAACCATATTTAAAGAGGAGAAACGGTATGAGAAAGTTTTTGCTGCGTAGGGTTGCATTGCTAAGCTTAGGGATTTTTTACTGCCTGAATGTGTTATCAGCTAAAGAGCAAACAATGTTTGGTAAATTGATAGGATATGGTAAAAGTCCAAAATCAAAAGAGGTTTCAGAATCAGGAGGTGAGAACGCAGTTGAACGACATTCTGTTTCACGAAGCGGCTTAGCAGGTGGTGTACGACCATTGCCGTTTGAATTTATTCCGAGGGGACAAGGAATCGATGGACAAGCATCTAATCTTGACCGTAAAAGAAAGCGAGTTGAGGGTGATGATGAAGAAGGCAAATCAAAATCGAAAAAAGCAAAGCTGATATCTAAAGAGAAAAAACCACTGACTGAAGATGAAGCAAATCGATTAGCTCAGGAAAAAAAGCTTGATAACATTAATCGAAAAAAACTCGAAAGAACAAGGGCTCTTGCAGATAAAAGAAGCCCTCTTATCGATAAGATAAAAGAATTAATAGAACAAAACCCAAATATAAAGCCTACAGTTGCGCATAATACATACCTGCAGGGGAAAGAAAAAGATTTAGCTACAGCGGCAACGATTCAAGGCGGAGCTCATTTTCATAAAATTCTTCAGGGTGATCTGGCTGCTCTTCCTCAGCTTAGTGCGAAGCCAACAAAAGAAGAAAAACAGGCGTACAAAGAATCTCTTCACGATATGTCTTGGTTTCTTTTTAATGCTGCAGCAAAACAGGATAAAGGAAAGGGTGATAAGGGCATGTCATCAGGAATGATTCTTCTCGATGGCCCACAAGCTGCACATTATCATAACTATATTAAGAATTACGTTGAAGCCGTAAGTCCATATCCCCAAGGGAAATTGATAGGGCTTGATAAGTCTGGGAGTGGAGCTTATGAAAGAGAATCCAGCCATTTTAATAACTGTCGAAAAACAAGTTATGGTATCGATTTGGATGCGCCAATTATCACGCGCCCTGATGCAAAAGGAAAGCTGAGTTATAAGACGCATCTTCATGTAGGACAGTTAGAAGATGGCAGAGTTTTTGTAAAATTTGAGCAATATGGATTAGGAAAACAGGAGTTTTTGGCCCATGCAGAAGGCTTTTTGATAAAAGATCTTATTCCTAAGCTTAAAGCAAAATTTAAGGGAACTGACGAGCAGAAAGAAAAATCGATTCAGCAGCTTTTTAATACTGGAGAAATAAAGCATCCTGAGCACAATGCAATTGCAAATCAAGAGCTTGAAATAGCTGCTAAAAATCATCCGATTGGAGAGCCTGAAGTCATTAAGGCGTCATCACTCCAACGTGGAGAGAAATGGCCTAAGGGATATAATCCTTTGTTTGAATCTATGCTTCACGAAAAAGGAGTGCCTCAAAATGAGATCAAAGATATCATGAAAGACGTGAAAACATATGGATTGCAAGCAATGCACAAGTATGGGCAAGAAAAGGGATTAGAAATTACTGATAAAGAAGGGAATAAGCATAATTTTGTTGAAGTACTCGAGAAAAAATATGGCTCCGATGTGAAGAATAAATTTTTTAATGAAGTGGTTTTAACAGATAAAGATTTAAAAAAAGATGCCAAAGATTATCATAACGCTTTGAATACGCAGGTTTCTTCTGGCGAAAATCCTCGTTCATCGGTACGAGGTGCTGCTAGCCAAATTGAACATTCTACTCCTATTGCTACACAAGAATTTGTGCCAGCATTTTAGAAAAACTTAATAGCAAATGAGAGTCGAACCTACATTTAATACGTTCGACTTTCATTTGGTTTTTTAAAGCGATAAAGCCTTAGACCGGCTGAGAAATGATTCCATTTTTAACGTAAGCCAACGCTTTGGTTTTTGCTTGCATGAGATGATCTCTAATTTCATCTTTCTTCGACTTAATTCCAGCGTCCTGTTCTTCGGCTTCTAAAAAGAGTACCAGGCCATTATTTAAATCATGGTCAACTTCATCAAAAAATTGGAGTGGTAAAGCGCCACCAAACAGATCAACGTTGTAGCAAAAACGGAGCGTCAGTGACTTGAACATATCATCTAAGTCGTCCATATGTTTGATAACGTTATTGGTAGCCAGTGATCGGAGCCCGTTTCCAATACCAATAAAAGAACTCCAAATACCTTCAGGTGCTTTAGGGTTCCAGACTACCTTGCTCAGTGCTGTTTCAAAAAAACGAATAACTGTTTGACGAAGTCGTTCGCGATATTCATTGAGTTCAACCTCTTTTTTTAATCGTTCTTGTTCTTGGTTAAAAATGGAACAAAGATCGTGAGCCAGGTTTGATATGAATAGATCTGGTGTTGCTCTAAATTGCGTATGATGATCGGTTAGCCGCGATAAAATTAAATTTTCACTGCTCTTTTTAATAAAGGTAAGGTCCATTTTAGTATCATTTTCGTCATCATCGTTATCAAAGTGTCTTTTGAGGAGAATAGGCAAATTATTTAAAAGCTGTGTTGTGACCGTGTCATCAAGCGCTTCTGCAGCTTTGAGTTTGTTATAAAAAAGCCGTAAGCAGACGTAAATGTGATCAACCGTTAAATTCATTTCATCACTAATTTCAAGAAACTCAACTACATGGGTTGCATCTTGTGAAAATTCTTCAGCATACGTTGGTTTGTTGTATTCTTCTTTAATGAAGCGCAAAAAAGAAGATTGAAAGTCTGAAATGCTTGTTTTTGGTTGTCCCAGGTTTGGAATATTTTCAAATGGTTGTGGAGAATGTTGAGTAAAAAAGTTACGCAAACTTCTGACGCTAAAAACGGAGGGTGTTGCTTCTTGCGACAAGAAATGATCGATATCAGCATGTTTAACCATTTCTTGTGCTTTATCTTGTGACAGCGCTTGAGTTGCTGCTATTTTTTTATTTTTGATGCCTTGAGTTTTCGACTCAAGTATGGTCAAAGAGATGTTTGAGAGCATAAAAAGTAACAGCAGCGATCTTTTCATTTTCATTCTCTAATCCTTTCTGATACAGTACCAATATTCGATCGCATTAATTTTAATGTACTGGTTATCGTTAAAAAACCACACATCCTTTTATGTACGCATAGAAATATACTTCAAGATATCAGGTTAGGCTTTTGATTGGCAAGAATTTTTTATGATTGGCATAAGAGGAATCATGAATAAAGATTTTTGCTTAGAAGGAGAGTTATCAGATGCCCCTTTATCATTACGAAGCGTTTAATCGCAAAGGATCAAAAACTTCAGGCACTCTTGATGCTTCTTCATTGCAAGTAGCAAAAGAGGTATTGCGTGGGCAAGGGCTCATGCCAACTAAAATTGCTGAAGTAAAGAGTGGTGGTGGGCAATCATTTCTTGCAACGCTCTTCGAACGACCAATCGAAACTAAAACAATAGTTTTATTTACTAAGCAGCTTGCAGTCCTTCTTCGCTCAGGTGTTCCACTTTTGCAAGCAATTGAGCTCTTGACTGAACAATTTGAAGGCCGCTTTTCGCGCATTCTGATTTCAATTAAAGATGGCATCAAATCGGGTGAATCGCTTGCCAGTGAAATGGGTAAATACCCACGCGTTTTTTCTAATGTCTATGTGCAGCTGGTTAAAGCCGGTGAGGCTAGTGGCAAGTTGGATATGATTTTGGAGCGCTTAACTTCGTATCTTGAACGTGCCGAAGAAATGAGAAAGAAAATGAAAAAGGCGATGTCCTATCCAATTATGATGCTCTCATTTGCAGGGCTTGTAGTTGTTGGTATGTTGACGGTTGTTGTGCCCAAATTGAGTGATATGTTTACCAAAATGGGTAAAGAGCTTCCAGGGCCAACGCAATTTTTGATTGCCGCTTCAAATCTAGTTACTCATAATTTTACTCTTTTAACGGGTGGTTTAGTTGGGATTGTTATGCTCTTCACCTACTGGAAGTCGACACCTGCGGGGAAATACAAATGGGATGAGTGGTTATTAAAATTACCCATGACTTCATATTTTTCTAGAACAAAAGCGGTGGTACAATTTAGTAAGACGCTCGGTATGCTTTTGGAAAGTGGGGTCAATCTTTCTGAGGCGCTTGATATTGTTTGTAATATTGTAGAAAATACCGTACTGGTTAAACGCTTAAAAGAAGCGCGCGACAAAATTATCAAAGAAGGTAAAATTTCACGCTACTTGCAAGAAACAAAAATATTCCCCAAGATAGCAAGTTACATGATTAGCACGGGCGAGCAGTCGGGCAAATTAGGACACATGTTAGTTACGGTTGGCGATGATTATGATGCGGAGCTTTCAGAGCTTGCTGATGGGCTCACTGCAAAGATAACGCCAATTATGACCATTGTGATGGGTTTAATTGTAGGATTTATTGTGATTGCAATTTTCTTACCAATTATGAGTATGAGTGATATATCGGGCATGTAAATATCGGTAAATAATATACAGAGGAGCTTATGATGATTGTTCGTAAAAATGAGGCATTTACCATGATTGAAATTATGGTGGTGCTTTTTATTATTGGTATGATGGCAACGCTTGGGGGACCACGAATTCTTCGCTTTATGAGTATGGGCAAAGAGACCGGAACTACTGCATATCTCAATGAACTTAAGAGTGCTCTTGCGTTGTATGAGATGCATATTGGTCATTATCCTACTAAGCAAGAGGGTGGGCTGCGCGCGCTTGTTGATCGTCCAACCGTTCAAGCAGTTGCTGCAAAATGGGATGGTCCATACATTGATGAAGAAAAATTGAATGATAAATGGGGTAATGAAATAGTTTATAACTGCCCACCAGAAAAGCATAAAGATATTTATCGCTACTTTGAAGTAATCTCCTATGGAGAAAACGGAGAAGATGGTGGTGGTAAAGAACTTCATTCAGGAGGTTGATGCGTCGTGCGTTGTCAAAGCAAGGGTTTCACCTTAATTGAAATCTTAGTTGTTTTGTTCTTGATAGGAATTATCGGGACTATTGGTCTTCCACGCTTTATGCAACAGTCGCCCAAAGCGGAATGGCCAACAATTTTGGATGATATTAACAACCTTGTAATCTTTGCTCGGCAAGAAGCAATCTCAAATCAGGCTATTTATAGGCTTGTTTTCAAAAAACAAAATAAGGGTCGCGATCTTGTGCTGGTTCAGCGCGAGGGCCGCGACCCTGAAAAACCTCTCCAAAAAATTTATAACCCCGTTACCTCTGGCTATATTCAGACGCGTTATGAGCTGCCTGAACAGATAAAATTTAAAGCGCTTTATCATGGCAAAGATGAAGAATTTGAAGAAAATAAGGGCCAAGGATATTGCTACGTTATTCCTGATGGTCTTGTGCAAGATGTTATGATTCATCTGACTAAGAAAAAAGAAAAGAAAGACAAAAAGGAGCAGGAGGCAACATTACGAATGGCTCCATTTTTTGGGAAGTTTGAATTTTCTGATGGCTTAATTCGACCAGAGCGGTGATTCATGAAGCAGGCTCCAGCATTTACTTTGATTGAAGTTATGATTGCTTTGTTTATCTTGGCAACAACAGGGTTTGTTTTATCCAGTGTTCAAATGCGTTCGTACTTGCGCGTTGAAAGCAATCGTAAAAATGTTGAACGGGTTTATTTGATTAAAAAAGAGTTATATCAACTTTTAATGGCACCACCAAAATCGGAGAAACCGGTTGTTCTAAAACTTGAAGAGCCTTCCTTGCGCATTACATCAAACATGCTAGAAATTCCAAAAAAATCCAGCCTCCATACCTTTAAAGATAATTTAAGAATTGTTCAATCTGAAGCTGATTGGAAAGATGCTGGACGTGTGCGCAAAGAAAAGATGATTAGCTTTGTGTACAAAGAGTTCGAAGATGAGAAAGAGAAAAAATAATGAACAGCTCCCGAGCATTTACCATTATTGAGTTGCTTATTGCACTCTTTCTTTCGAGTTTTATTATGCTGGGCATGATGCAGGCATATCGCAATGCCATTACATCACTCGGAGCAGTGAGGGCTAAGATGGCAACCACCAGAAAAGGGTGTCTGCTTTTTAATGAACTTGAGCGAGATTTTTCTTCGATGCTTGTTCCCTATTTGAATAAAGAAATTGTGCCAGATAAAGATAAAGATCAGAACAAACAAATTCCAGACAAAAAAGATTCTGAGATAAAAGCTTCTGAAAATAAAGAGCAAGGTGATAAAAAACCTGATGGCTCAAAAGATACCCTCGGGCAAGATGAGCAGCAAGAAGCATTAAAAAATCCCTTGCATGTACAAATTTATGAAGATGAATATCGACGTATTGGTGGTAAAAAATTTACCTTATTCAAGTCGATTAATTTTATTACCACACATCCGCTTCAGGTTTATGGGGATAAACGCTTACGCTTGGTGCGTGTGGTGTATGAGCTTGTACGAAATAAAGAAAAAAGTACTCGAGATCAGGTTTGTTATAATTTATTTCGTAAAGAAACAACTGATCTCATGAACTTTAAAATGAAACAAGATGACGATGCTCAGGCAAAAAATAAGCATGCATCTATTCGTACCCATTTGGTTACCGATAATGTCAAAGAAATGTACCTTGAATTGATTACCGAAAAAGTTAAAGAAGAAAAAGGCAAAGATAATAAGCAAGAGATTGAAGAGGTTCGCTTGTTTGTTTGGGGTGAAAAAGATTTTACCGTTGGTGTTGTGCCAAAATCGCTTGAAGTGCGTATTGTTATTTGGGATGATCAGCTTAAACGAACACAAGATTTTCAGCTATTTGTTCCTGTTTTTTCATATCCAACCGAGCATCCAAAGCTTCATGCGCAAGATCTCAAAGTGCCTGCAGCTCAGTCCGATAAAAAACCGAATGAGCAACCAAAGACAGGGATGCAAATAACAGGGGTCAATCAAACAGCTCCAGGAGTTTATAATTCGGTGAAAGGTGCTTCATGAAAAAAAAGCGCCCAGGCTCAATCGTCATTATCTGTTTACTCGTTCTCTCCGTCATCGTTGTTTTTACCGAACAACTTCTACGCAATGTGTTGATTGGTTCATTGTTTACCAAAACAATGGTTGATCGAGAACATGCCGAAATTCTTGCGCTTGGGGGTATTCAGGTTGCGATTGCATCACTTTCGATTCCTGAGAAGGATGAAAAAAAAGATGGGCAGGATGAGCAGGATCCAGAAAAAAAAGCAGGATCAGATAAAGCAAAAAAAAATCGCCGATTACTTGGTAAACTTCTTCCGCACTTGAACCGTTGGCGAACCTTTGCGCTCAAAGAATCAATTGACGGAATTGATGGTGAAATGAAAATTTGCATTACCAGTGAACATGGTAAAATAAATATTAATGAAGCTTTTGATTTTAAAAAGCAGGAATTCAAAAAGGAATATCAGGCTCTACTTAAGGGGCTAGAAATTCCTGGTAAAATGGCTGCAGGTGAAATGCTCAAACAAATAACTGAGTTTTTAAAAAAGCGCCAGCGTAAGCTTGATGATATTTCTGAACTTTCATTGATTCCTGGATTCGAACAGCTTAATATGTTTTATGAGCCGCCGGTGCGTGGGACAAAAAAAAAGAAGAGCGAAGCAAACACAGAAATCATGTTGCAGGATATCTTTACGATTTGGTCTTGCCGTGATACCATTGAACCATTGCTTTTTTCCGATGCACTGTGTGCAGTTTTTGGAATACGACGACCGACAGCATCCGACTCTTCAGAAATGAAAGAAGCGTTTAAAAAAATAGCGCAGTCGTTTAGTGCTCAATGGTTGAGTGACTGGGATAAAAATTGGCCTTCGGTTGAGCCTTTGTACGGAGAAAAGCCTAAATTTTTGAAAGAAATGCAGCCAGTTTTTAGTAAAGAATTTGGGCCCAAGGTTTATTCTGTGTTATCGTGTGGAAAAGTTGGTCATGTAGAGCAACGAGTGCTTGCTCTTGTACGAGAAACTGCAAAGAAGGCACAAGCGCCTGAAAAAGTTTCTGGCCAGCAAGAAAAGGTTCCTGCGCAAGGGCAGGTTCAGGAGAGCGAGAAGCAAGACAAAACTTCTCAATCGAAAACAATGTTCAAAATAGATAAAATTTATTGGCTTTAAAAGAAGGTTACATTTCGTGAAGTTAGAAACACGAGTTGGTATATTTATTCTTACAGCCATCGGCATTTTCCTCTACCTTAGTATTAATATTCGCGAAATTCGGCTTGATAGAAATCAATACTACTCATACAAAGCATACTTTGATGATACTGGTGGATTGACGTTTAAGGCCCCTGTGAAAATTGCTGGTGTTGAAGTTGGATGGGTTGAATCCATTGAATTGTTGGATGGCGGAAAAGCTGAAGTAATGATGCGCGTCAATAAATACAACAAGCTTGCAAAAAATGCCTATGCAATGATTCATCAGGACGGTTTAATTGGAGCAAAGAGTCTTGAAATTGATCCGGGCGATCCATCAACGGGCCTTTTGTTACCAGGAAGCACGCTCTCTATGCCCGGCAAAACTCCCGCAAGTGTGGGCGAGTTGCTCGATCAGTTTAGAGACATTGCAACAGCAATTCATGATATCGCATCTTCATTTAAAGGTACTTTTGCAACCAGACAAGGCGAAGATAACATGCGTACCGCACTCAGCTCGATTGCAAACGCATCTGATCGTATTGCAGATTTTTCAGAGGTTCTTCAACGTACCATGAAAAATAACGAAGAGACTGTTAACACCATGCTGCAAGACTTTAAAGAAACAGCTAAAGAGATGAGAAAGAGCATTCCTGAACTTTCTCAAAAATTACAAACTCATGCAGATAAAGTTGTTGGAGATTTTGGTTCAGCATCTGAGCGAGTTGGTAATGCATTTGTTCATGTTGAAGATGCTTCAATTCAAGCCAGAGACACTTTTAAAGAAGCCGGCCAGGTTATGGAAAAGATTAACACGGGCAAAGGCGTTGTTGGTAAATTGATTAATGAAGAAGAGACCTATGCGGACTTAAAAAAGACGCTTCGTGGATTAAAGGATTATGTTACTCGCACGCAAGCGCTTACGCTGAGTGTTGATATGCATTCTGAAACAATGCTCCGTGATAGCAATTCAAAAGGGTATTTTGAGTTAAAGCTTCGCCCAAACTCGGATTGTTTCTACATGATTCAACTCGTGAGTGATGAGCGAGGAAGCATCGAACGTCATGTGCGACATACGGTGCGCCGTGATAACAAAGGTGCTCTTTTGAATCCAAGTGATCTTGATATCCCGCTTGAGCGTAAAGTTGAATTTGCTGAAGTTGTTGAACGCACGGTTCAAAAGAAAAATGATATTTTGTTTGGACTGCAATTTGGTAAGCGTTTTGACCGAATGATTTTCCGTATCGGATTATTTGAAAACACTTTTGGTGTTGGTTGCGATTTCTATGTTCCACTTAACACCAAATTGGTTCATTGGATTACTTCATTAGAAGCATATGATCTTAATGGTGTTAATCGCTTTGATGATGCAAGACCGCATATAAAATGGCTTAATAAAGCATTCTTTATGAAGAATTTATATACAACATTTGGTATTGATGACTTTGTAAGCAAGCGAACCGCAAATCCATTTATTGGTGGTGGGTTTAGATTTAGTGATGATGATTTGAAATACTTTATTTCTCAGATTCCATTGAATCGCCGATAGTTTTCATAATCTAAAAACTAAAAGGGATGGACCTTACAATCCATCCCTTTTTTTTCGCTCAGCATGGGACGTCAGAGGTGATTTTGCTCACCTCCTTCTAACCGATTCCTTATTACATAATTGAACAGGGGTTAAAAAATGATCCTGTTGTGTGACTGTTTTGCTCTTCATTATCAGTGTTATCATCATCGCTGGTATCTTTAATCTTTTTGAGTTCATCATTTTGCCGCTCTAAGTCATTCGACTCATTCCGTTTTCTCTTTTTACCATGGTTTGTGTTGTCAATGTTCATCGGCTCGAAATTAAAATCGTTATCATCGATGATGTCCTGGTTGTCATAAACAACGCAAGTGCTTTCATTGTCATTACATGCCTGGACAATGTTGCGATAAATATCTTGGTAGCATCTTGGCAGGAGATTAAACAAACTCATCCAGTCTTGATGAAGTAATGCGAGTTTATTGCTTTTAAAGTGGTGCTGGAGTTGCATCAAGAGAACTATTTTTTGCACAGCAGACTCTTGATCTTCTTCTGCCTGTTCGAAAATTGATCTGATTTCGTTTGGATAGATATTCCAGATTTTGATGGTACCGTCCAATGAAGTAGAAGCAAGGTTACCATTGCGCAGCTGAATGACTGAAATGACCGAATCGGTATGACCGCTGAGTGTGTGGAGGCATTGCTTGTTTGCAGGGTTCCAGATTTTGATGGTGTGGTCCCATGAAGTAGAGGCAAGGTTACCATTGCGCAGCTCAATGACTGACAAGATCCAATTGGTATGGCCGCTGAGTGTGTTGATACATTGCCCGTTTACGGGGTTCCAGATTTTGATGGTTCGGTCCCATGAAGTAGAAGCAAGGTTGCTATTGCCCAGCTGAATCACTGAAGTGATTAAATTGGTATGGCCGCTGAGTGTGTTGATACATTGCCCGTTTACAGGGTTCCAAGTTTTGATGGTGTCGTCCCATGAAATAGAAGCAAGGTTGCCATTGCCCAGCTCAATAACTGAATTAACGCGATGGGTATGTCCGCTGAGTGTGTGGATACATTGCCCGTTTACAGGGTTCCAGATTTTGATGGTTTCGTCGTCTGAAGCAGAAATAAGGTTGCCATTGCGTAGCTCAATGACTGAATTGACCGAATCGGTATGACCCGTTAGTGTGTGGAGACATTGCCCGTTTACAGGGTTCCAGATTTTGATGGTGTGGTCCGATGAGGCAGAAGCAAGGTTGCTATTGCGTAGCTCAATGACGGAGCTGACCACACCGGTATGGCCCTGGAGTGTGTTGATACATTGCCCGTTTACAGGGTCCCAGATTTTGATGGTTCGGTCCCATGAAGTAGAAGCAAGGTTGCCATTGCGCAGCTGAATCACTGAAGTGATTGAATTGGTATGGCCGCTGAGTGTGTGGATGCATTGCTCGTTTACAGGGTTCCAGATTTTGATGGAGTGGTCCGATGAGGCAGAAGCAAGGTTGCCATTGCGCAGCTGAATGACGGATTTGACCGCATTCGTATGACCGCTGAGTGTTTGATGGCTTGGATTGGCCAGTGGGTCAATGAGTTGCAGGTAAAGGTCATTATTCATGGCGGGCATGGTTGGTCTGGTGAGTGCCCAAATTCTCTTGAATGCAGCATCGTTTTTGTTGATTGGCTTGCTTAAGTCAACTTTCATGCTCAGAGCTTTATCTACGACTTCATTAAAAGCCAATTTTTCCAATTTTGGAATGTTTGCATTCAGCAGCGCTGGTTGTGTGAGCAGGTATGCTGCAGCACAAAGCGCAGCGAGTAAACGATTCTTTTTCATGGTAAACTCCATTTTGTTTTTTATTGTTATTACATAATTTATGCAATGTTCAGGTTTAAAAATTTTTATAAATTTTAATTATTAATTCAGATTGTCAAAATAATTGAAAATTGTCAAATGGGGCTGCTTTGGCTAAAAATGAGTATTCTATTGGCCTAAGGAGCAAAGCCTCAAGGCCATGGCGGGGAAGGTGCCCTTTGGGCTGTTGATTTGTGTTGGATTTAAAGCTGATAGTTATACTATATTTTAATGAATAGGAGGGCAGAACTCTTCTTCATAGTTTTCACTATCATCTTCAATTTCGTTTTCATCATAAAAGATAAACGAAATATTATAGCTTGGTGTGTAAATTGGTTCATACATGAAATCGTATGAACAATGCAAGGAGGATTGTTCAACCTTATGCGCGCTGTCTGTTGTCATGTCGGTTACCTTTTGTCCAGATGTCAGTTGCTGTTATTCTAGATTTTTCATTAGAAATATAGCGCGCATAATAGTTTTATCAATCAAAATTTTTAAATATTTTAAATATATTCAGTTTGAATTACCCAGGGGTTTTATGGTAATTCTCGATGGAGAACAATTTTAATTGATGGAGAGCCGTTTTCGTCGATGACTAGGTTCATGCAAGGGCTTATTTGGCCCAAGATAGCTATAGCCGTTACTTGTGTTGCGACGATTTTTTGTGACCATATGGCTGATGATGAAGCGTGCTTACCATAGACTATATTGAATGTTGCGTCTTGATATCGATTTTTATCTCTCAAAAAGCGCTTAGTTGTTACTTTAAGGTATGTTGGGACGATTGTTGGGATTTCTTGAAAAGGCGTTTTTTCGGTAAATTCATCTAAAGATTGGGGAATTTCCATATTTACCTTGAGTGAAGAACCTGATTCAATTATTAATGGGATATCAACTAATTCATAACGTTCTTCGGTACTATCAAATACTTCGATAGGTGAGTTTTTAAATTCGTCACCATTATGCGACATCAGTGTGACTGTAATGGGATTTTCAGATTTATTTTTTATATACGTAATATTTGCCCGGCAATTTAATGTCAAAAGCGTGAATGAAATGACTACTGTGTAAAAAAAATTTACTGTTGTGGCATAGTTCATGATTTCCTCCTTGGCTTATAATAGATTGAGATTAGATGAGTTGTTCGATACGTTGCAAGAATAGTTTCATACGTCGATAGTCATTTGCGGTGAGCAGTGAGTACATTTCACAAAGTGATTCAAAGTGTTCTTGAGAAAAAAGCTTTTGATCGGTGAGTTGATGGATAATAGCAAGTAAGAGTTCATCGATATTGGGTATCTGGTGAGCAAACGCAAAAAGCAAATGTAAATAATCAGCTTTTCCAAAAAAAATCCTGATGACATCGGGGGAGCTTTGAGCAACAAAGCTATGGATTTTACAGGGTTTTGGGGCTAACTGGTACGTTATGCTCTGGAGATTTTGGTTTTCAAAATAACCTAATATTTGAACTTTAAAGGTTGTTCGCAAAAATTCAAATATTTGTGGCTGCTCAGCTAAGAGTTCAAGCTCAGTTTTTTGGTAAGGAAATGGCGAGCGTAGTGGATCCATCGATCCTGTTTCAACATGAGTAACACAACCGATGATTGTTGTTTGATTATTGGTTACCTGAATTAACGAGCCAAAATTTGGAAAATGGTCCCACTTCCAGCTTTGAGCAACAAAGTGGTCCAGCGTACTTGCAATGATTTCAGCAAAACTTTTTTCTTCGATTACAGGAGTGATTAATGGTGATGAGGTATCAGAAAAGTGATTGTTGATGATTGTCATCGGACTCCTTTTTCCCAAAGTTAGAAAGAAAAGAAATACGGTGCAGGAGTGATGGGCCATGCTGTTCAAGGGCCTGGATGTGAACCTTGGTGGCGTATCCTTTATGTTTACCAAAAGAGTAGGCCGGAAATAAACAATCTATTTTTTCCAATAATCGGTCTCGTGTAACTTTTGCAATAATCGATGCTGCAGCAATTGAATGCGAAATAGATTCACCATAATTAAAATGATGAACTTCAAGATCAGTGTGTGTATACGATTTTTCAATGACAAGCGGCATAGCATCAACAACAACATATTTTAATTGCTTAAAAGCAAAAGGGAGTTTTTCAATTAAAGAGATATATGCTTTTTTCATGGTTCGAAGTGTTGTTTGATAAATGTTATGTTGATCAACTGTTTTATGACAAGCAATTGCAATTGAATAGGTGCAGTGTTTTGTTATCCATTTATAAGCAAGTTCGCGCTCATCGTGGCTCATAAGCTTTGAATCTTTAAGTAAGTGATATGATTTATTCAAAGGTATAATTACCGCTGCAACAACAACTGGTCCTGCAAGGCATCCACGTCCAACCTCATCAATTCCACAAACATACAATTGATCGTTCCATGCTTTTTTTTCAAAGTAATTGAGCGGAAATGAAATATTTTTTCTTTTCATTGTGTCATCATCTGCAATGAGTTGAGCTTGGGTTAATAGTCAAATTACGCCGTATCTTAACATGATTCTTTGTGGCCGTACATGGGAAATAGTTCTTTAAAAAATGGGTATAAGAATTTGTCATAATGAAAGATTTTTTTTATAGATACATCTAGCATTTTTTTGTAGCTTTTCAATTTGGCATAGTCTATATTAGTGACGACACATGTGCTTGTTATGTGAAAGCAGAAAGTTTGGGAAGGAGTTTTTTTATGTCATCAACAGAATTGCGTGTAAAAGAATTGCTCAGAGAACGTGGTTGGACAACCAAGGTCCTTGCTGAAAAGACAGGAATGTCTGAAAGCTATCTGACGCATATCAAGAATGGAACTCGTCGTTGGAATGAAGACGCGCTTAAAAAGCTTGCAAATGCATTTGGAACACATCCAGTGGATCTTTTTGCTCAGCGTAGAAGCCGTACCGATAACGTTGATAATTCAGTTAAAATGCCTGAAAATGCGGTTGTTGATCTTCAGTTGAAAATTGTACCGGTTATGGGTGACATTCCGTCGAATCCTTCGCCATACAACAATCAATTGATGCAAGTAACAACAGGATACAAAGATATTTTTGTTCCTGTTTTTAACAGCACCGATGAATCAATGTTTTGCTTTTGTGTAGAAAACAACAGCATGGCTCCAAATTTTGTTAAAGGCGATTACTTAATTGTATCTCCTGAAACATGGACTCGCTCAGGTGATGTTGCAGCTGTTGAATATGGAAACGACAATCCAATCAAAGCAATCATGCAAATTACCTATATGGAAGATTTTATTGTTCTTGAATCGGTAAATCACAAGACCCCACCGGTTGCGTTGATTCGAGGAAAAGACAACTTCCGTGTTATTGGTAAAGTAACGCATCGTTACCAACGACTTGGTTAGTTCTAAAAATTTCTCAATAAAAAATGCGCTGAGTTCAAAAAGTTCGGCGCATTTTTTTTATCTAAAAAGATGAAAAGCTGCTCTTACGACATCGCTGAAAAAATAAATACCAATTCCGATAAAAATAACACCGGTTATGTAAGAAACTTTTAGAAGATAGGCAATGCTCAATGACTTGCCAAGCTTACTTGCAACAAAAGCGATAGCAGTTAAAGCGGTAAGCGATCCAAGACCAACCGTTAAACTTGCAGCGATAATTTGGTTAAAGGGCAAGCGAATTTGTCCCGCAGGAAGTAGTTGTACGCTGACGATTAAAAAAAAGATGATTGCCAGTGGGTTGATAACGGTTAATAAGAATGATCTGATGACTGTGCCAAGATATGGTTCATTTCCACCCAATCGTTCGTGAATGTAAGTTGGTGTGCTGTGAAGCATTTTTGTTCCCATAATAACCAATGCAACGCCGCCGATAAGATCAAGCAGAAGAACCATATTCTTTGAGCCTTCAAGAATACTCAATAGTCCAACTAATCCGAGAAAAAAAAGAAGCATGTCGCCAAGAGCAGCTCCCAGCGCAGTTGCAAGTCCACGACCAAAACCTTTGAGCGCGCCTCGATTAAACGTTAAAATGAAAATAGGTCCAACCCCAGCAACTGCAGATATACCAAGTGCAAAACATTTGAGTAAAAATAACATTTTCATATTCATTCTCCACAACATCTGGGCTAGGCATGCTCAGGCTTAGGGTTGATATTTTTGTATTATTTTACCATACCGGGTAAAATAATAGAAAGACTTTAGAGCTGGCATTTTTTTATTAGTCCACAATGGACATGCAACGATAGGGATTTTGTGAAAGATACCATTTCATTTGGTACTGATGGCATTCGAGGCCGAGCCGATTTATACCCATTTACACCTCAGGCGCTTTTTTATTTGGGCTGTGCTTTTGCATATTGGGCTCAGGAGCAGTATCAAATATCCTCACCAAAGCTTTTAATATGTGGTGACACTCGTATTTCTTTCGACCGCATTAAAAATGATCTGATTACTGGTCTATCAAAATTTCCAGTTACCATCATTGATGCAGGTGTTCTTCCAACTCCGGCACTGTGTCAACTTATGATGCATGATAAAAGTATTGATGCCGGGCTTGTCATTTCTGCTTCACATAATCCATATGTTGATAATGGTATTAAATTTTTTGGCAAAGACAATTGCAAGCTTAACGCTCAAGAAGAAGCGCGTATTGTTGCTCTTTATGAGCATTTTTCAAAAAATAGTGAACAGCTTGTGCCGCATGACAAGGCTCAAATTTATCGATGGCAAACGGCCGCTAGTACCTACCAAGATTTGGTAGGGGCTCATTTTACTGAAAATTTTTTAGAAGGTCTTACCGTAGTTCTCGATTGTTCGAATGGTGCGACATCAGCAGTAGCCCCAGCTATTTTTAAAGCGCTTAAAGCTCGTGTTATTACTCTTAACGATCAGCCCAACGGTTTTAATATTAATGATCGTTGCGGAGCACTTTACCCAGAAAATCTTGCTTATGAAGTGGTCCGTTGGGGTGCTGATATCGGTTTTGCTTTTGATGGGGATGGAGACCGCGTTATTGCAGTAAACAAATATGGCCAAATTAAAGATGGTGATGATATTTTGTATCAGTTGCTCGCGTTGCCTGAATATGCACAGGAGCGTGCAGTTGTTGGCACTGTCATGACGAACCAAGCGCTTGAGTGCGCACTAGAAGCACAAAATAGGGATCTTGTGCGTGCTGCTGTTGGCGATAAGTATGTTTTTGCAAGCTTGGAGCAGGAGCAGCTCTTGTTAGGTGGTGAAAACTCTGGGCACATTATCCTGAAAAATTATCTGCCAACATGTGATGCAATTTTTACCGCACTGATGGTACTTATGAGTTTGATGCATCAAAAAAATTGGGACTTTATAACGTTTGAAAAATTCCCCCAGGTTCTTATTAATGTTCCCGTTGCTCAGAAAAAAGATTTGGCTGTAGATCCTTTCCAAAATATTATTCAGGAGTATGAACAACTTCTAGAGCATGGTAGAGTGCTGGTGCGTTATTCAGGGACTGAAAATTTACTCCGTGTTATGACTGAGGCGCCAAATCATGACTATGCACGACATATTGCGCAGGTACTTGCAGCACGGTTGCAGCAGGCGTTAAATCTTGATATTTAATTAAAATTATTGGGAGATATATGATGAACGAAAAAGAACAAAGTTTTACGAACAGAATTACACAAGCATTTCAGACGCTTTTTTTAAGTGGTCTTTTTACCATAATTCCCTTAGCGGCCACTGTATTTTTTATTGGATTTGCGTATAACTTTTTAGTAAGAATTTTGCAGCCATTGCACCAGATTGAGCCTCAATTTCTCAAGCAAATTCCCGGATCACAGTTCATTATTGTAACGATAATTATTTTGTTTATTGGGGTTGTCCTTAAAGTTTTTATTGTTAACAGTATTGTTCATTATTTTGAATCGCTCATTATTCGCATTCCGCTTATTCGTATTATTTATTCAGCGGTAAAAACATTGGTGGATTTTTTCAAGCTTTCCGAAAGCGATTATTCAGGAAAAAAAGTTGTTTTGATTCCCTATCCACAAAAAGGACAATATCATCTTGCATTTTTACTTGAATCAGCAGAATTTACCTATCAACAACTTCTTCCTGAAACTGAGCGCGGAAAGCCTGGAGAAAAGTATTATAAGGTTTTTATGCCCAACTCTCCAAATCCTTCAAGCGGATATTTCTTTATTATGTCAGAATATGATATCACGCATACCGACATTTCATTTGAAGAGGCGATTAAGGCTATTGTTTCTTGCGGCTTAGTGACTCCAAAATCTTTGCTCGATCGAGCAAAAAAATTAACATAGCGCTTACTCTTTATGGTTTTTATCCGGTATTTTTTTAAACGCTATTGTTATTATGTTGGTACGATAACTCTTTTACTTACAGCTCTGTTGACGCTTATTGAGCTTTTTGAAAAGCTTATGCGTGTATCGCATGCATCGTTTGCGCATATTGGAATGTTCTTAGGGCTTAATGCCCTTCCAGTGCTTGTTGATAACTGTGCGGTGGGGTGTTGGCTTGCAACAGGGTTATTACTCAGAGAGTTTTATGTGCATCATGAGTGGGAACTCATGATGATGCTTAATATCAACAACAAAGAGCTCATTCGGTTATTTGTGCTGGCAGGATGCTTGTTTGCAGGCGTTGTTATGGTGAGTAAAGAATTGTTTGTTTGTAAGCTTGCGTTCAAAGCTGAGCAATTTAAAGTAAAGCATTTTAAACAAAAAGCACCACAGTTACTTGTTCATCGCTGGATTCAATTAAGTGATAGTCGCTTTTGTCATATTGGTATGCTTGATATGGGTACTAACAGTGGGCAAAACATAACAGTGCTTACCATGTCTCCAGATTTCTCAATTGAGCAGGCGCTTATAGGTTCAAATTTTTCAGTTGATCTTGAGGCAAATCAGCTCTCTATTGAACAGGGAAGTAGCTTTGACGCAATGGCGCATCAGTGTCTACCAATTAGTCAAAAGGTTATGACTTTCCCTGAATTATTTTCGCAGCTTTCACTTGAAGATCAAGTGCCAACAGCTCTTAATTTGTATCCAATTATTGTGCATGCCTATAAACAGCTGCCAAATTCCGTTGTTAATAAGCTTTTGTATCAGTTGCTTAAAATAATAACATCATATTTTTACGTTCTTTTGTATTCGTTGATAACAATACTATTATTTACGGTTTGGTATGGGCATAACAGATTGCGCTGGATTGCATTATGTGCAGCTTATCCACTGTTTTTGACGAGCCAAGCACTCCTTGATTTTTTGGTTGCGTATGGTTGTTCTGCTTGGATTGCACTTGCTCCAATTGCCCTGGTTGCGCTCTTTGCTATTCTGGCGGGCAAATATTTAATTAAATAACACCTCTTATATTCTGTCTGAATAAATTAATAAAAGAATGATCCCATCGGCTTTATTGCTAGCATGAGGTAGCGACTATTTTCTTGAAAAAAGTGCTCATTATTATACAATGGCCATACGAGTAAAAAATGTGTGTGCTTCGGGCATGCCAGTCGGTTTAGGTGTTTTTATGGTGGAGTTACCATGATGTTGAGAAAATTTATTGCAAGTGGCGTTCTTGCTCTTGCATGTGCTACAGCAGTAAATCTGCATGCAGATTTTGTAAGTCCAGAAGCTGAATTAGTTGAAAAAAAAGCTGGGTTTACAAGCTTTCCGTTAACTATTGCAGAACCGTTTGTAGTTTTTAAATCGGTTGGCGCAAAATATCCGTACATGCTTCGTTTTGATCCCGCAGAAAATACCTTTACATCGGTTATGTGTGGTACTGAAATCGACGGCAGTCCTCGTCTTGCAAAAACAGCTCAAGATTTAGAGGCACTTATTCCTGTCAGAAGAACAGTTAAAGCGCTTGATGCGGGTATTCAAATTGATCGTAAATACGATGGCTTTAGAGAGTCTTACATTGGTTGCATGATTGCAGGTGCTTTGACCTTAACCGGTATCTTGCCTCAAGAAACATATCCTGGAACATTTCTTGTTGATGAAATGACCGATGGTGTTGCAATGAAGTGGGTTCTTCGCAATGCTGAAGAATTTAAGTCGGTACGACAATACCTTGAAAATAAGATTGCTGAAAAAGGTTTGACCTTTGCTAAAAAGCCAAGCTTGCTCATTGATATTCGTAAGGGCGGAGCAAATTTGGATGCAAGTGACTATGCATTTTTGAATGCTTACTTTACCTTGGTTTCTCCAACCGATGAATCAACAATGGAATTCTATAACAAAGCAACTGCTATCATGACCGACATTACAACCTGTGGTGTTGATTTTGGTAATGCAGCTGAAGGTTTTGGGATTAAGTTTATGCGTCTGATTGAAAAAGATTGCAGCGATTTTAAACTTCCAGAGTGGTCTGCAAGCATTCTTGAGTCAGGCGTGAAAACTGCATGCGCAACGGTGACTACTCTTATCATTTGTAAGTTGTTTATGGATTATGTTGGTAATCCTCTTCAGAAAAAAGCTGATAAGATTGTTAATAATGCTGGTATAAATGCCGGTTTATGGAGCGCTACAGCGGATCCAGCTCCAATGAGAGTTGTAATTGTTAATCCAGCTAACTAAGCTTTAAACTAAGTAATTTAAAAAGCCCCTCGATTTTAGGTCGAGGGGCTTTTGATTTGTTCAGATAATTTTCTTATTGTTTTGAAACAAAGTATCCAAGAAATTCTTTATTCCCTGATGTTGCACCAACAATAGGTGACTCAATAACGTGGACCAAGGTAAATCCAAATTCTTCCATGCCAGTCTTGATTTGCTGAATAATGCGTTGGTGAATGGCATCTTCTTTAATAACTCCACCACGGCTTACTTCGTGTCGCTCAGCTTCAAATTGAGGCTTGATGAGTGCAACAATTCTACCATCCGGTTTAAGTAAGTTTTTTATAGCAGGGATTACTTTAAGGAGTGAGATAAATGACAAATCAAGCGTTGCTAAGTCAACCTGCTCCGGAAGTCGTTCAAGAAGTCGCAGATTGGTTTTTTCAAGCAAAACAACGCGTGGGTCGGTACGAATCTTTTCGTGCACTTGGCCATAGCCAACATCAACGCCATACACTCGCTTGGCGCCTTGCTGCAAAAGGCAATCGGTAAAGCCGCCTGTGGAAATACCTGCGTCAACAACCGTGAGGCCAGTTACGTCAACGCCAAACTGCTTGAGCGCCTCTTCAAGTTTAAACCCAGCTCGGCTGACAAACTTAGGGTCTTGTATGGTCAACTCAACAACATTTTCAGCGGTGATTTGTGTTCCAGATTTAGTCATTGCTTTGCCGTCAACCAATACTTTGCCTTGTATAATAAAGCCTTGTACTTGGTTACGGGTTAGGTGAGGGTGTTCGCGTAATACGCGAGCGTCAAGACGTTCTTTTGGGTTTTTCATAATAAATATATCGTTCTTGTGTGCTGTTATTGAGTTCATTCTTTGCGATACAACAACCAGTGAAAGTATTGTTTAGGAATTTTACCAAACCGAGCAGTAAATAACTAATTTTTCTGAAAACTAATTCGTAAGCATCAGCTTGGAAAAATCTTATAAAGTGCTTTATAAATCGGTTCAAGACAGTCTTTATCTTTTTTATCAGTCATGATTTTCTCAAGTCTTTCTTGCATAGAATTTTCTTTGAGTGCTTTTATGAAAGCGTTTATATTTTTGTGCTGTTTTTCTAGGTTAGCGTCGCCGTCAAGTGAACGATTGAGAATTGATTTAAGGTAGGAAAATACACCAAGCCATTCTTCTTGATTAATTGAATGAAGTGTAATATGAGCATCTTGCTCTTTTGTATTATCCTCCTTGATGTAATAACTATTAACTTTAATTTGTTCAGTGAAGAGCTGACTGATTTGAGTGGCCTTATTCTTAAGAATAATCTCACTGGTTTTTTCGTTAAGAATGTCCTTGAAACGAGTATTTATGTCATTTGATTTTGTAAAATCTCCAACACCAGAAAGGACTGTGCCAATAGCTACAATGCGGCGTAGTTTTTTAAATTCATTATCTAATCGATCTTGTTCTTTAGGATTTATTATGTACTTACGTATAATTTTTGCTTTTTCTATTTCTTTTTCTATTGGAAGTTTTATCACTTCAACGAGGTCTCGAGGAATGAGTCCTACGCTGTAACAAGAATGGCGAGAGAGATGAAGCTTTATCGCATAACGAAGATCATTGTCTGTTACAGCAGAGGGATGATCATTCGTTGCTGTTATTTGTGACCATTGAAATTCATTTTTGTTGTCGTTGTACGGTAAATTTTTTGTATTGGCATCTATTACTGGATCAGAAGCGAGTGGTATTTCTCGCTTTTTTCCGTAAATAATATTCCGAGGGTGACCGTCTCTTAGTAGGATTTCTCCTTTATCAGCAAATTCTTTTTTTTGAGTTTGTATGAGCAATTTACTTTCAACCATTTTTTCATTGTCGACAAAAAGGTTTATTATTTCACCAAAAGCCTGTTCGAATCCGATATGAAATGAAACTTTTTTGGGAATTTCAACATTTTTATCCCAGTTAAAAAGATGTGCCAATTTATTGATGAGGAAGTAATTGTGATTAAGCGTTATGTGCATTGTCTCATAGATAAGATAGCATAGTGGATACTTTAAGGAATTACTCTGAAGCGATTTTCTGATATCAGGATGGATATCATTACATTCAAGTAGTCTTCCTAATAAACAATGGCACCAGACAAAATTTTTTGAGCTGGATGGATAGTCCGAGTCGGGGTCTCTTTCTGCATGAAAGTACATATCATCCAGAGATTGTATGGTAAGTTCGGCTGCATTATTTAATACAAGATTTTCGGCTGAACTAGACAGGTTTTGAGTAATAAATTTTTTTAAAAAATTAGTATAAACCCAAAGCTCATCGTTTGCAGAAGCCATGCGGTTTGGGTCATGCTGATTAATGTATGCAAGGCATGCATCAAGAACATACTTTTCAAAACAAGCTCGACCAATGGTATCTAATGCTATTGGAAGGTGATTGAATAAATTTATTCCGCGGGCTCTTTGTTTCTGAGCTAGGATAACGTTGTTTGTTGCTCTATCTTTGAGCTCAGCTATTTTCATAAAATAATTTGTATCCATTAGCTGTTTGTTTAATTTCTTGAGCATCTCAGGTGTTGCGGTTTTTTTGAGTTCTTCGAATTTTTTTTCAGATTCAAGAACGCCCAATAAATTGAGTTCGTCATGAAGACGAGACTCTTCAAATTCTTCATCAGAAATGTGAATTTTGTAGTGCTCTGGATATTTAATCCAGGCTTGGCATTTATTATCCAAAACCGCTGTGCTTAAATATTTTTGTTTAAAGTACTGATAAAATTTTTCAAAAACACTTGTGTTGGGAAAATTTTGCCTAATATTTTCTGGAAAAGGAAGATCAAGGTCGTCTTCAGGGATCTCTAGGTAGTCAATTTTATCGTATACAATTTTTTTTACTTCCTCAGGTTGGTCAACTTGCTTCCCAGATAGCGTACTTTTTAATTTGTTGAGGTTATCTCTTAGCGTTGTGAGTCGGTTCCTTAAGTCTTGCAGGCTATTATGTAGCTTGTTCAAAGACATTTCTAGGGATCCTGTAGCAGTATTAACATTGAGTAGAAATAAGGTTAAAAAAAATAATTTATTCATAGGTCTCATCAAATTTTATAAAAAAACCCAATTTGAACAAGAGCAAGAGGGTATTTGGGTTTTTCTATCGTGTTATATGTTTTTTACTCGTAAAAAACATATAACACGATATGTTGAGCATAATGAAGAAAATGTTTGTTTTGATATCGTTTTTATGCACTCAGTGTGGCTGTTCCGGTGCTTGATAAATCTGCAAGTCTTCGAACCAAGTTCGATTTTCTGAAGAAATATTGAGAACAGAGTGAGTCTTCATCTTTGATAATTTTATCAAGAGCAAGAACGCCATACAGCTTATCTTCGGTACGAATGGTGAGGTAGTTGTTATCAGCACTCTTAAGAGCCGCTTTTCTAAATTCATCAAGTGTTTTTACCTTTTCACCATTGATTGCTTCAATAATTTCTCCTGGTCGCAGTACACGTGCTTTATCGGCCTGAGAGTTTTGTTGAATATAGGTAATGACCAGTGATGGTTCATGCTGCGCTTCAACACGTCCAAAACGAACTAAATCTGGGCAGCGCTGAATCATTCTGCCGATATGATTGAGGGTCAATTGCATCACAACCATACCACCGATAACCTCATAATCGACCGCTTCAGGTTCAAATTCTGGATAGATAGATCTGACTGAGGGCAAGTACTTGTGCTCGAGCTTGAAGGTAAATTCTTTACGTTCACCTTTGCGATAAATCAAGAAATTGATGGTATCGCCGATAGTAAGTCGATTGAGGTATTCAAAAAGAGAAACTTTATCTTCGCTCCAGTCAACATTCATTTCACCATAAATATCAACGCGGTTATCATTGACCGCATAAAGCATATCATCTTCTTTAATGCCTACCGCTTCAAGCAAGGTGTCTTCAAATACTTTAGCAATGTACCAGCCGCCACTTCCGGGGTTGCCCAAAAAGCTGACCATCTCAGGAGTTGCAACGGTAAAAATACAGCCCAGTGTTGGTTTGCGCAGCAATGGAACTTTATACAAATCTTGCAGAGCGCTTTTTACTTCGTTAATCGGGATAATATACCCAACATTTTGAGCTTCCATAACGCCACAATTATTGATGCCGATTACTTTTCCAACCGAGTTGAGCGCTGGGCCGCCAGAGTTTCCTGGGTTGAGCGCTGCGGTAATTTGAATATAACCAAAGTAGCCAAGTCGTTCGCGTCCGCTCACAATACCAAGTGTGCTTTTTACGCGAGCTTGTCCTAGTGGATAACCCAATGCGAGTACCTCTTGAGAGCGTAAAATATTGTCAGAATCATCAAGTTCTAAATAGGGGATTGGATTAATGCGTTGTGAAATTTTTGCACGTGCTGCATCGGTAAGCTTAAGTAATGCTATATCTCGATCAGGGCTTACTCCAACAATGCTGGCATCAAAGCGCTCCATGCCAAATGATGGAATCTGAATTTGTACACATGCAGCTTGAGCAACAACATGGTAGTTAGTGACAATGTCACCTTCTTCATTAATGAAAAAACCACTTCCTGCACTTTTGCTTTGTTCAGGAGTTTTATAGGGTTCAAGCCAGTTAAATTCAGAGATGTTTGCAAAAACTTGGACAACGGTATCCTTAACCTTTTGCTGAACTTCTAACCAGTTTGATGGGCTTTTTGATGATTTCGTTTCGGCAATTTTTTTTGATTGTTTCTTTTTACTCTTGAGTGACTTTGTTTTGCTGTGGGCCATTTCGAGCAGCTCAACGGCACCAGAAATAGCAAGATATTTTTGGTAGAGCTTATAGCCGAAAATACCACCACCAAGAACAATCCCCCCAATCAGGAGTACCAGTGCAATTTTTATTCCTGCCTTCATTGATTACCTTCCTTCTACTTTTGTATTAAAGCTTTGTGATAAAAAGTACTGTCTAGAAATTCTACCAAACATTCAGTTAAATGACCAAGCCAAGCTCAGCGTTTAGTTATCAGTGCAAATGTAAAAGCATATGCAAAATAGGCGACGAAAATAGCGAGTAAAACTTTGGTAAAACCCATAATGATGGTGAACGCAAGCAGAGAGAGCGCACCCAGCGCATAGACGTTACGTGTAACTTTTTTAAATGCGGGAAATGGAACCTTGCTGATCATAAGCACTGAAAGACTCAGAACGAGCGCTCCAAGTACGGTGCTTAAAAATGCGCTAAAAACAATGTATTGGCTGTTGATGAGCATTGTTGCCAAAAAACATCCGGCAATAGTTGAAGGAAGTCCAATAAAGGTGTGGGATTGCTGTACATGGCTCAGGTTAAACCGAGCAAGTCGTAGAAGTCCCGCTAGGAGGAAGATCGAGCAGATAACCAACCCAAAAAAACCAATCTTTTTGAGCTGCCAAAAATAGATTAAAAGGGCCGGCGCGCAGCAAAATGAGATAGCATCGCACAGTGAATCAAGCTGCATCCCAAAATCACTTGCTTGGCCAAGAAAGCGAGCAACGCGTCCATCGAGTGCGTCCATAAGTGCACCGAGCAAAATAAGATAGCCCGCTGCTACTAAATGGTCATGAGCGGCAAAAATAATCGAGCAAAAACCAAAAAAAGCATTTCCCAGTGTAAAAAGGTGAGGAACCAGATGAATCTTATTCCTCAGCCTTAATTTGGGCAATTTAAAACGGCGACCTTTTTTATACCAGCGTACGCGCGGAAGAGAGGATTCTTGTATAAGCTTTGAATCAGCCATGATTTTCCTTGCCGTAATGATCCTGGAAAAGTCGAAGTTTTTTTTATTTTGCCACAGTTACCTGTGTGTGCCGAAGAACTTTGCCTTTAAAGAGGTATCCTTTACGGAGTACGTCGACAATTTGTCCTTCTTGCTTGTTATCAACTTGAACGCTGACAAGAGCTTCGTGGAGCTCGGGATCAAATGTTCCTGAAGCATCAATCAGCTCAACTCCAAGGTCGGCGAGCAATTTTTGTGCATTCTTTTGAATAAGAATGAAGCCTTCTACCCAAGGGTTTTGTTCTGTTGATACATTGTTTTGAGTATGAGCAAGTGCACGTTCAAGATCGTCAATAATCGGAAGAACTTTTTGCAAAATTGAACTTTGTGCTGTTTGCATCCATTCAAGTCGCTCTTTTTCTACCCGGCGTTTGTAGTTAGCAAAATCTGCAGAAGCTCGCAAGAACTGTGCTCTATAGTCGTTTGCGGTTTCTTCAATGCTATTTTCATTGGTGAATGGTGCATCAGTTTGAGACTCTGGTTGGCCATGAGTTGTTGATTTATTGTCTGTTTCGTCATGAATATTCATAAGTATTTCCCTTTCGCTACTTGAGTAATGCTCTCTAGGTTAGCATAAAAACCGATTGTCAAAAAGGGTAATGTGCTTGGAGGGGTCTGTTATCACATCTAGAGGTTTTGAAACTAAAACTTAAAAAAATTGCTCTTGAGTTTAAAAAACAAAAATAAGCTTGGGCTATATGTTTTTAGGTTTTGTTGTAAAACCATTGATATCATTTCTAATAGTAAATTAAAGTAAGTTAGAAGTGTTTATATTTTTTAATACAAACTTGATCATATCATAAAGAAAATGGGGAGAAAACATGAAGGAGAATCGACTTATTTGGGGAACGTTTAGTGTAGCACTTTTATTTTTTGGATTAGGGACCTTCTTTTTTAAAGCATCGCTTGAGGCACGAGTTCAAGAGGCTAAGCAATCAATTTATAAACCAAAAAAGCCTTCTGCTCAGAAGAAGAAAATGACTCAAATCGAGGCACACTTAAGCCTTCCGAGTGTGAAAAAAAAAATTAAAGCAGCATTTTTTCAAGATATAGTAAAAAAGAATTTTGGTATTGATGATTTACCAGAAATGGTTCAGCAAATGAATGCTCGAGCCCATGAGCATTGGGACACCCACTATGATTTTTACCATGCTCAAACTCCATCACTACGTATAAATCAAGATGCCTACAAGGCATTTTATGAATTTTTTGCTCTCAAGGCAAAAATAAAGAATTTTACTTTCCTCCGTTGCCAAGACCCTGTTTTTAGCGACATTGATACTGCCGAAAATTTTATAAAAAAACAATTTGCAGAAAAAGGCATTATTGACGACAACAAGGTAAATTTTTTTCTTTTATCAGCTAATTTATCACCATTTGGAAACACAGGTATTCCTGGAGAGTCGACATATAACTTTTATGCAACAGGTACAGGTATCATGGACCCTGCACGACAAGCAGGTTTTTTAGCGGGTATTTTTAAAACTTTTGGACTTGACGAAAAGTTTATACCACGGCTTCAGGAGCTTGGGGCTTCAATTGACACGCCAACTGGAAGTTTTTTTCAGATTTTTATTCCTAAGGGTATGGCTGATAAAATAGGTTATTTATCGTGGAGGCTTGGTATTCCGCTCAATGAAGAAAAACTTCAGGAGATTTTCGGCAAAGCGGGAATATTTACACGGTATGCCGATTTGCAGCAAAAAGTTGATGAAATTCAAGCAGCTTCTGCTCGAGGTGAGAAAATTTATAGTGACGCCCTCAATGACATGCTTAAGTCAATGACTACAGGCAAGTATAGGTTATCAACTTTTCTTGATTCATATCGAACCAATCCAACAAAAGTTATGAATTATGTTCAAGCTCGATTAGTTTTTACCAATAATGAGCTTCTTAATCCTGATTCTGGAATTATTATCTACCGATATGAAGATGTTCTTGCTGGGAAAATGCAGGAGTATCGAGAAAAACTAGCTCGACTTATTGATGAAATTTTAATTGATTGGTTAGATCGAAATTCAAATTCTGCAAGCTCAAAGCTATCCAGCGAAGAGCTTGGTAGAGCTCGAAACCTGATGAGCCTTATGAAGCAAGGGAGAGAGTTTACCGGACAAACAGAGGCCCCATCTGGAGCTGATACCTTGGCACATATTAAAGCATTGCAAGAACTCAAGGAGCGGCAGGCATCAGTTGATCAAGAAGCTCAAGCAAAAGCAAAATCTGAAGTTTCTAAGCTTGAACAGAACCTTGAAGCAAAGCGCAAGGCTCAGCTTAAAGAGCTCTGGGAGCAAGAGAAAGCGGCTCAAGCTGCAGAGGCTGCTCAAGCTAAGGCTCTTGAAGCGCTTGAAATTCAGCGTATAGCTCAGGCTGGGAAATCTGAAGTAGAATCATTATCCCAAGAATCGATGAGTTTGAAAGCTACGTTGAAACAGGTGATGGGAATGACAATAGAAGATGCTCGTTCAGGTGCGATTAATAATCTATTAGCGCCACATCAAACTTTTATTGCACAATCTTCTGATGTTGATATGAAAAATATAATGAGTTCGCTCAATCAATCAGTACTTAAAAAAGTATTGGTGCAGGTGAGTGATCCAACATCAACTTTCAATAGATACAAAAACCTTTATAAAGCTATTGGTATTTCAAATACACTTAAACTGATCGATGAGCGAAATAAATAGAAAAAACGTTAATACTTGAGGGGTAACGGGCTGGAGTATTCTAGCCCGATTGCTCTACAAATATAAAGTGGGGGGGGGAGCTATGAGGGGAATTTTACGATTATCAGGGATCTTAAGCTTTATTGTTTGTTCTTTTGGATTGGTTACTTTGATAGGCGTTAAATCTCTTAAAGCGCAAGTTATAAAAAAACAAACCAAGCAAGAATCAAAAAAAACAACTCAAAAACCTAAAAAAAAAATGACTCAAATAGAGGCTCACTTTGCCATTCCTAATAGAAGGGGAACGCTTCTAGATAAAGTAAAAGAACAGTTTCAAGTTGATGATAAAAATGAGCTTGTTCAAGATCTCATAAAACAAGAGCGTGCACACCAAAATTATTATACTTTTTATCATTCTTGTGACCCTCGGTTTCGCTTAGTTCAAGATCTTTATAAAAAGTTTTATGAGTTTTTTGCATTAAAAGCAAACATTAAAAATTTTGTATTCTTTCGATGGAATGACCCAATATTTGATACCTACAGTACTGCCGATGAATTTTTAAAAAAAGAAATTGAAGCGCGCGGATTGATTGATGATAATATTTCGGATGTGAAGACTTTTATCATGTCGGTTAATCTTTCACCTTTTGGTGGTATTGGTATTGGAGGCGAAACAACGTGGAATTATTTTGTTACCGGGTTATCTCATTTCGATCCATTGGCAAAAATTTTACCCGGTTTTTTTGAAAAAGCAGGTTTGAACAAAAGGTTTATTGATGAGTTGCGAGAAATTTATGAAATTATTGCAACGCCAGAAGGGACGCTGTATCAAATTTTTATTCCAAAAAATATGGCTGATAAAATAGCATATCTTTCTTGGCGGCACGGTATTCCAAATGATCCAGACAATCCTGAATTTATTGTGGAAATGTTTGGAAGTATCTACGGTGGAAAAATGGATGAAATACGTGCTTACCTTGAAAGAGTACAAGATGCGCATATGAGAGGTGAGCAAACGTTTAGGGCTCAAATAGATCTTCTTTTTAAAGCAGTAAACGATGGGCGTTTTAAAGTTTCAACTTTTTTGGAGCGATTCAAAGTTCTTCCTGATCAATTTAAAGAACCAAACATGGTGCAGGCACGCTTGCTTTTTACCAATGATATGTTGCTGAATCCTGATTCGGGTATTCTTGTATATCGATATACTACTGTTCCTGAAGAGAAAATGCGTGATTATGAAATACGTCTTTCCAAGGTTGTTGATCAAATCTTAGTTGATTGGCTTGACCGTAACTCCAATCCAGAAACAACAACGCTGTCAGGTGATGAATTAAGTAGGGTGAAAAATTTACTCGTACTTATGAAGCAAGGACGTGATTTTACAAGCCAAGAGCAAGTGCCCACTGGGGCTGATGTACTTGGGCATATTAAAACATTGCAGGAGCTTAAAGAGCGTCAAGCGTCGACTGATAAAAATCAAGCGCAAGATAAGATTGCAAAATTGGAGCAAGAGCTAGAGGCAAAGCGCAAAGCTCATCTTAAAGATTTGTGGGAGCAGGAAAAAGCGGCTCAAGGTGCAGAAGTTGCTCAGGTTAAGGCTCTTGAGGCGCTTGAAATTCAGCGTGCAGCTCGAGCTGAAAAACCTGTTTTGAATTATACATCATTTGAAGCAATTAATTTTAAAAATGCATTAATGCAGATTTCTATAATGAATAGAGAAGATGCTCGTTCAGGTGCTGTGAATAGTCTATTGACACCTCATCAAGCATTTATGAATAAGTGTTCTGATGAAGATCTAAAAACGATTATTGGTTCACTTGATCAAGTAATGCTTAAAAAGCAATTAGTCCAGGTGAGTGATCCAACTACAACATTCAATAAATATAAGAAACTTTATAACGCCGTTGGTATTAAAACTTCTTATCAATTGATAACTGAACGAAACAAATAAAAAAGAGAGAGTATGATGAAGAATAAATTTATTTCGGGAATCATAGCGATTTCGATCCTGCTTGTTGCTAATCTTGAATGTCGAGTTCAAGAGAGTCCAATAAGTATTGATGAGGAACTAGGTGTTCTTAAAGATGCTTTGCCAGGTGAATCTAAGCAATCTGTAATTGAAAAAGAAGATCAAAAAGCAGGGCTTAGTGCTCTTGAAGCGCTTGAGCTTCAGCGTCAAATCAGAGAAGAAAAAATTCGTAAAGGCCAAGAGCTTTCTTCTGAAGATGAGCCTCAAATTAAGCCGAGCAAAATTTCTGATCAACGGAAAAAAGAGTTGCTTAATACTTTGGAATTTCAAAAAGAGCAAAAAACTGCTCCTGGGAAATTAAGCCCCAAACTTGATGCTCTCAAAGCAAAGCTCGAGGAGCGTTACGGTGGAAAAAAAGTTGACCCAGTTTCTGAAAAATTAAAAGATTCAGAAGGAACTCCAGGAAAGTTGAGCGCTGATCGCAAGAAAGCACTAGAAGATTTTTTTGCGAAAAAACAAGCGGCTTCTTCAGGTTCCTCGGCTACAGCTCAAGAAGAGGTTCCAGGTAAGCTTGGTGATGATCGCAAGGCAGCACTAGAAGCTTTTTTTGGGAAAAAACAGGGAGCCAATGCAACTGCAACAGAAAAACATGATCAACCGGTAGAACCGTTTGCAATGCCATCACCATTGTCAGGTACGCCACCTCCACCGCCTCCAGCGCCACCGTTGCCTGGTAGCAAGATTCCGGTACCTCCACCGCTTCCTGGAAGCAAAGTAACGATACCTGTGCCACCACCGCTTCCTCCTGCAAAGCAGTCGTCATCGATACCAACGCCTCCGCCTTTACCACCAGCTTATACGCCCAAACCGGCAGTTGCGGTAACAAAGCCTGTTGTAGTGACAACACCAAAACCGACAGTAAATCTTACATCTCTTGAAGCAATCGACTTTCAAAATGCATTGGCGCATGTTGTTGTTATGAATCGAGAAGATGCTCGGTCTGGAGCTGTGAACAGTGTGTTGACACCTCATCAAGCATTTATGAATAACTGTTCTGATGCAGATATAAAAACGCTTATTGGTTCACTTGATAAAACAATGCTTAAAAAGCAATTGGTACAAGTTAATGATCCAACTGCAACATTTAATAAATACAAAAAACTTTATAACGCCGTTGGCATTAAAACCTCGTATCAGTTGATAACTGAACGTAATAAATAAAGTATAAAAGTTATACGAATTTATAAGGGCTGGAAATTTCAGCCCTTATTTTTTTTGTAATTCAAGAGTCATAAACCATCCCACACGACGCCAGCCAAAAAGGCATGCTGCAACGTATGCAAAAAATTGAACAAAGCGTCCTTTGTAGTAGAGCAGATCATGCGCTGAAACTTGAGCGTTCAGTGAGACAGTTTTTACAGGATGCGCAGCAATCATCTTTTTTGCTTCAGCAAACGTGTAAGCTTTAGTTCCTGGGCTTTCTTGATGATCAAACAAGACCGATTTAAAACTTTTGAACGGCTTGCCCTTGAAAAGTGCGCATGCAAGATAGCGATAAAAAGCAAAGAGTGAGTAGCGGTTATAAATCATAATCTTAATTGTGCCGCCTGGTTTGGTAACGCGCACAATTTCAGCCAAACACTTTTCTGTGTCGGGTGAGTGGTGAATGACGCCCCATGAGTAAACCAGATCAAATGAGTTATCAGCGTATGGCAGTTGTTCAGCATCAGCTACTTGTAGATCTGTTGCTTGCAGATTATAAACAGCTAAGCGTTGTTTAACATTTTCAATTGCTTCAGCGGTCAAATCAATGCCATGCGCCTGTGTGCCAGCGCGGACCCATTGCAAAAAGTCACTTCCTGCACCAACCCCAACCTCCAGCATTTTTTTACCATGAAATCGGGTGAACTGTGCAAAGGAGAAAATTTCAGGTTCTATGCGATACCTGAATTCTTCGATTGCCTGAAAGTATTCGGGTGAGAACTTTTGCTTATTAATAAATTCTGTTCCACAGCTTGCTTGATTCCAGTAGTTTTTAACGGAATCTTTGAGTGTTTGCTTATTCATGCGACTCCTTGGTCAAGAGCTCAGTATAAATTTTTTCTATCTTTTGTACCTGCTCAGGCAGGCTAAATTTTTCTCTACAAAAAGCATACGCAGCATTACCCATTCTCTGTGCTAAGAGCTTGTCAGTCAACAATAAGCACAACTTTTCTGCCCATAATTGATGATTATTAATAGCAACTAAAAAACCTGTTTTATCATCAATAACGAGCTCATCAAGCGGTGCAAGGGCTGATACTACGACCGGTCTCTTCATAAATCCGGCCTCGATAATTGGTCGTGCAAAGTGGCCAACGGTTGCAGGAAATACTATAACATTGCTTGCAGTCATTGCTGCAGGAATGTTGCGAATGGAGCCGAGTTGAATGACTGATGAACCAAGCTCCTCAAGTAGCACATGAATCTGATGAGCATAATTGCTTGCCGGATAAATTCGATGGATTAATTGTTTCCAACTGAGTGCTTGCTTGTGCAGGTAGCCTGCGAGCAACAGTTTTGCATTTGGAATTTTTATAAGAACTTTTTGAAAAATTTTTAAAATTTCAAGCGTTCCTTTTTCTTTGGAAAGGCCACCAACAAAAAGAATTTTGGGGTCATCTTTTGGCACTCCGTGCGATGCGAAAAACGATGTTACATCAGATTTTTCATTAAAATATTTTTCGTGTACGGCGTTGTAGACAACGTGTGTTTTTTTGTTATGAGCCCATGGCGTTGCATCGTGCTTACAAATAGGCACAATTGCGTCAGCGTAGCGCTTAACGGTTTGTTGTACAATTTTTTTGCGAATGCCAAAATACCCAGAAGCAAGCGGCTCACGAATGTGCCAGACAAGTGGGATATTTTTTTTCCGCGCAGTAATGCCCCAGCCCAGTAATGAACTGGTGTTCAGGTGTACAAGATCCGGCTTGATATGAGCAAGTATTTTTGGTGCGATAAACAACATTGTTTTAATGGTGTCTTTAATTGCTCGTGCAAGGTGATGCGCGTGTCGCCACCCAAACCACCAAATTTTAGTATGTGCAAAGTCGTAGACGTTGACCGGTCCAACTGTTTGGATGCCCCGTTCTTTAAAAAGTTCAATCACTTCAGAGTGATGCAAAAACAAAACAATTGGCGTATACTTGGTTGTATCAAGCGATTCAACCAAGTATAGGAGACTGAGCGGCGCACCGCCCAGTCCTTTTCCATGATGTATGAATAATATTTTTTTCATGCTCTATTCTAAAAAATTTACACCGAGTCGTCATTGACAATGCCGTTAATTGTTACGTGCGCAGCGCCCAGCACTTCGGCATTCAAATTACTTGAGCTACCCAAAGCACTGTTGCCAAAAATAATCGAGCGGGAATAAGATTGAGGAAACGATTCCTGAGAAAAACCTACGCTGTACAATTGCAATTCATTTCCACTTGTTGGGCTATATGCACTGAGCGAAAGCGTTTTGCCATTAGGTGCCCATCGTACTGTTGGTGTGTATGAAGCAATCGAAACCGTTGTTATAGCATTAAGAGTTGTTGTGCTTGAAAAGTCAAATAGTTCAGTTCCTGTGCTTTGTCCAGTAACAGCAAGAGTCTTTCCGTCCGGTGACCAATCAATCCATGTTATTTGAATTCCATATGGTTGGCCTGCTGTTAATTTCAATGTATTTCCTGTAAAAGAGCACACTCTCAATTGGTTTGGTACTGGACCACCACCAAGGTCTCCGCCAAATGCTAGGGATTTTCCGTCAGGTGACCATGCAAGTGCATAAACATTGAAGGCTGAACTTGAGCCATAAGAGCTACTTGTTAATGCCGTAAGCGTAGATCCATTAAAACTATACAAACGAAGTTGATCGGTATTTGCAAAACCACCCACGGCAGTGGGTGACCCACCACCAATTGCAAGTGTCTTACCATCGGGTGACCAGGCGACTCTAAGCGTTTGACTTCCTGGGCCGTATGGCTGGCTGGTTAGTGCAGTGAGTGACGTTCCATTAAAGCTATACAGCCGAATAGAGTCTGTTGAAGGAAATCCACCAACAGCTGCTTGAATTCGTCCAACAAGAGCAATTGTTTTTCCATCAGGATTCCATGAAAGATCATAAATTTGCCCAGCTCCTGCAGTGCCGTATGGTTGGCTGGTAACAGCCGTAAGTGTTGACCCGTTAAAACTGTAAATTCGTAGCTCATCAGTATTTGCAAAGCCCCCAACGGTATCTGCAAGTGTTCCCCCAACAGCAAGAAATCGTCCATCTGGAGTCCATGCAAGTGCTTGCACTTGGTTATTAAAATTGGTTCCATAGTCTTGGCTGGTTAGAGCTGTTAGGATTGCTCCATCAAATGAAAAAAGTCGTAGTTCGTTGTGATTTGCAAAGCCTGGAGTGCTGAGAACTCTTTGTCCTCCAATGGCGAGCACATTTCCGTTTGGATGCCATGCGGAAATATTTAAACCTCCAGATGTTGTTGTGTAATCGGCGTCATCAAGTAAGGTTAAAGTTGCAGGCATTGAACCATTTCCTGGATTGCTCTCTAAAACAATTTTGTTATCAAGAATTAAATTGCCTTTGGTTAATCGCATACCAGAACTTGTTGTCTTCAGTGTGCAACCATTTAAATAGAGTGTTGATGTTTTGTCTTGAAGTTTGAACAGATGATCTGCAGTGCTCGTTGGAGCAAATGAAAACGTTGTTCCTTTATCAAACTTTACAACTCCAGAGCGTGTAATGAAACTTGCTTCAGGGGAATTATAAATGAATGTAGAGCTTCCGGTAAAAATAACTTCGTTGTGGAAGTAAAGTTGTCCTTGCGCTAATGCCATATCATTTGCCATGGCGAGTTCAACGTTATCAAGCGCAAGCTTGCCACGGTTACCGCTAATTCTGAGGCAGGGGTTATTCACGTTGTTTTTGGTGTTGCATACAACCAAGTTTCGTAGCGTAAGCGTTACATTGTTATCAACAAAAATTTGCGCATAATCGTTTAATAAGAGTGTATTCCCGTTACCGTCAATAATCGTATCATCTGAAATGTGGATAATTTTTGAAGCGGGGATTGAGAGTGTGTCGTTTAGAATCAACGCTCGGCTACGTCCTTTGATGTAACCACCACTGGACCATGTTACACCTGCATCAAGATTTAGATCTTTGAGCAGTTGAAGAACTCCTGTTTCACGCAAATCAATACTGCCAGAAACGGAAACAACCGTATCAAGTGTTGCGGTGGCACCAGGCTTGACGGTAAAGCCGCCGTTCATGCGGACATACCCGAGTGCGCTTTCTCCGTTTGAAAAAACATGATGTTGATTTTTATAGACGACGGCTGCTGTGCCGTTTAGGTTCGAGCCATCTGCATGCTTAAAAAAAAGAGCACTCAATAAGAAGAGTGCTCTGATAGATTGATATAATCTCATACCTTCGATCTCCTATTCAGATAAAAAAATTTAAAAGTTTATGGTGAGCTTAAGCAATTTTTATTGATGAGCACGAGATAAACTTCTATCAAATTTTAAAAGAGCATAGGAAGTATTTGTTGATTGATTTCGACCAATACAAAAGTACGTGAGCCCTGCTGCGGTCATTAGCGTTGGATCAAAGCAATTGCGTCCATCAAAAACAGTTTTATCAGTAAGCTTGGTGAAATGTGCTGGCTCATGACGTATAAATTCTTTCCATTCTGTAAGAACGATAAGAAAATCAGCAAGCTCAAGAATTTCATCTGCTGTTCGAGTATAGGTGATAGCCTTTTCAAATTGTGCTTTAATATTGGGCATTGCAACCGGGTCGTATGCATAAACCTTTGCGCCGTGTTCAAGAAGTGCATTAATTACATCAAGTGATGGAGCACAGCGAATGTCATCGGTTTCAGGCTTGAATGCAAGCCCCCAGATACCAACTTTTTTTTGACCAATGCTTGAGTCGTAGTGGTTGATAATGGTTTGAATAAATTGTTTACGCTGCAACTCATTCACGGCATCAACTTCTTTAACCAGTGACATTTCCTGTTCGTTCTCTGTCCCCGTATGGAGAAGCGCTTTAACATCTTTTGGAAAGCAGCTTCCGCCATAACCAATACCTGCATTCAAGAAGTGAGGGCCGATGCGACGGTCTTTTGCCATTCCCTGTTTTATCTGGTCAATGTCAGCGCCAACTTTATCGGCGAGCAGTGCAATTTGGTTCATGAAGCTAATGCGTGTTGCAAGCATGGCATTTGAAGCATACTTGGTGAGTTCTGCAGAAGGAATGTTCATGCAAACAAGCTGTCCCTCGGTATGCAGAAATGGTTTATAGAGTGCTTCAAGAGCTGTTCGTGCGCGTTCAGATTCAGTACCAATAACAACTCGGTCAGGTTGTAAGAAGTCACTGAGCGCATCGCCTTCTTTTAAAAATTCAGGGTTTGATGCGACATCAAAATTAACTGATACTCCACGAGCTTGAAGCTCTTCTTGAATAATATGTTTGACTTGAAGCGCTGTTCCAACTGGAACAGTAGACTTGTTAATAACGACACAGTAATCGGTGATTGTTCTGCCGATTTCGCGTGCTACATTCCAAACGTACGAAAGATCAGCCGCACCGCTTGCAAGTGGCGGTGTTCCAACGCATGAAAAAATGAGTTCAGGCTTATGCTGGAGTGCAACATAAATATTTTTAACAAATTGAAGGGTTTTTTCTTTGATGCAATTACTTACTAGAACATCGAGTCCCGGTTCGTAAAAGGGTATAGATCCTTGAAGAAGTTGATCAATTTTTGACTGATTGTTCTCCACAACAATGACGCGATTGCCCTTTTGAGCAAAGCATGCGCCGGTTACAAGGCCGACATAGCCGGCTCCAATGACAGCAATTGTTCTCACGTTCATCTCCTTTTTTGAATAAATGGTGAGCTTGCAGGTAAGCATAGCATGCAATACAGGGTTCTTCTAGAAAGAAATTATGGCTGTGGACTTGCTCTTTTAAGAACGATAGAATAGGATGATACTTTTCTTTTGGGATCAAATAAAGTAAATTATTTATTCAATTAGGATTTATTATTTAGGTCGAATTAAGCGTAAAAAACGTGTAGGCAGGAATATCGTGATTAAATTAATTGTAAAAAATATGCGTGTAGTTTTTGGAATAGTTTTATTTGGATTCTTATTTGGTGTATCTGGTGACTTACAAGGACAATCAGGAGCAACAGTTATCACATCGTTTGAAGAAAAAGATTTAGAGCTCTTTGGGTCGCCTAATGCTTCGCATGATGGCTTTTATAGCAAGCTTGATCGTACTTGTACTTCTGTCGGAAAGCAGCAGCTTAAAAATCAGATTGCAAGTCCAACAACAGATATCAAAGCTCTTCAAGGGCGACAGCTGCTTATACAATGGTTTTGTGAGCATCCAGAACAGCATGAAAAGCTCTGTGCTGCGCTCAAAGACTTTGAGCTTTTTGCATATGGCTTTGCCGATCACCAACAAATTGATACTTTGACTCAAGAAATTCTCAAGGGCTTTTATTTTAATTTCTCGTTAGTTGAATCACTTAATAAAAGTCCTCTAGCCTTAGATATTCTTAATCTTATGCATGGAGCAAGCTTGCTTAGTCCGGTTGTGGAGCATTTAATTTTGCACTTTGCGCTTGAGTATTTGCAGGATAAAATTACAAAAAAATCACATGACCATCACGAACATGGTCATCATTGTAATCACCATCACGACGATCATCACTGCAATCACGGTCACGATCACCATCATGATGATCATCATGGGCATGATCATCATTTTTGTTTAGGACATCTAGAGGCTGATCATGATGCTTCGACTTTTGTAAAAGGTTTATTTTGGGGCATACGTGCTGCTCATTTGGGTATTCATCTTTTTAGCATTAAAGAGATGATTGAGCATATTATGGCTCGACTTAATGTTGTTAATTGTTTGTATAAAAAAATAGCTGCGTGTGCATATTCCCTCAGAGCCTTACGGACTGTTTATGAATTGGTTCAAGGACATCCAGAGCTTGCGCAACAGTGTTATGGATTTGAAAAAATTCAGGAAATTTATGAATGTCATCAGAATGATGAGCTTCATGAATTTATTAACTTAATTTCTGATGGAAGTTTTTCAATTCATGATGAACTTGGATATTTTTCATCAGTTGGTACAACATTACGTGCGCATCAGCTCATGAGCACTGCGCTTGATCAAATTAAGCCAGCAATTCATTCGCTTGCGCAACTTGATGTCTGCAGTTCATGCGCCACATTGTATCAAGAATTAGTACCCCAAGGCCAATGTTGCTTTGCAGAATTTGTTGAACAACAAGAGCCCTACCTTGAAGTGGTTGATAGTTGGAATATGATGCTTGATGGAGCAAGCGCCGTTCCCTGTTCTATCACTTGTGGACCTACAGGAACTGTTTCTAAAATGATTTTGACTGGACCAAATAAATCCGGTAAGTCAACGTTTATGAAGGGGATTGCACTTAATATTTTGATGGCGCAAACTCTAGGAATTTGTTCAGCTCAAAAGCTTAAGCTCAAGCCATTTGATCAAGTTATTACCTACATTAACATTGCTGATGATATTGCCAATAATCAATCAAAGTTTGTTGCTGAAATTATGCGAGCAGACCAGTGCATAGCGCGTCTTAAGTCTTTGAATCGAGAGCAATCAGCTTTTGTGCTGATTGATGATTCGTTGTTTAGTGGAACAAATCCTGAGCTTGGTCAGCGTGCAGCGTATGATTTTATTGAGCAACTTGCTCAGTTTGATAACGCAATTGCATTTGTTGCAACGCACTTGCCGGTTCTTACAACACTTGAAGCCGCGCACCCGTCAATTTTTAAAAACTATAAAATCAAGCTAACTCCTGCTGAGTTAGGAGTCGTGAGCAGCACATTTACCCTTGAACCGGGTATTTCTGCAAGCAGTGATTCATTTATTTTGCTGTAAAATTAAACTGAACAAGTTGAGTGTTTTGTAATAGTGCCAGACACTCAACTTGATAGAATCTGAGCCTTGCCAGCTGGCTATTCTTCTTCAATGCTCATCGCTTCTTCATCATCTTGCTTTGATGATTCGGTTTCGATACTATAAAAATTTAATCTATGATTATTTCGAAGTTGAGCGAAATACCATCTAAGGGGTACATTCAAATCTTTTGCGGTTAAAAGAGCTCTTTCTGTAACGCTGTCTTCGGGGCGATCGTTACCTGTTGCACCAATTGTAAACATCATGAAATAGACAAAAAGAATGCTACCAAAACCAACTAAACCTATTAAGCCCTTATGATTATTAAGAGAGCCAAAAAGTATAACAGGCGCCGTTATACAACAAAGATAGATTATACAAAGAGTATATAGCCGCACATTTTTCTCTGCAGATAAAAGTGAAGCATTGAATTCTTTTATAGTTTTAGTTTTGAGCCACTTATGTTGATGGATATCATTTTTAATGGATTTTTTACCAAAGTTAATATCTGTTGGTGGACGAAGGAGCAATAAAAAATCTCGATCTATTTTTTCCTTACATTGAGTACATTTCTCTAATTTGTTAAGGCAGAAGCTATGAAATTGGGGTTCATTTGATTCGTGACAAAAATAGCAGTTGGCTACAAGTGTGTTGATGATTTCTTGAACAGTATCAAGGTCTTCTTCTCTAAATGTCACGTGCGTTTTGAGCTTAAAGCCATATCTCCATTCTAAGTTTTCTAAAATACCTTGAATATAATGGTTATCTTTGATTGTTGTAATAATCTCATGTAAAAAGCTCTTCCATTCATCATCATTTTTTAACATGTTTGCAAGCTGGGTTAGTGTAGCTTCATTATAATGAACAAGGCTTTCTTTGCATTGCGAACATTTAATATCAATAGCTGAAGTATCTTCTTCTTCATGTTCTACGGTAAAATTTACGCTAAAATTACTTGTTTCGAACTTATTCATTGGTTGGGCATAGGAAACAAAGAAAAAAGTTATAACCAGTAGTATAGATCGAATCATTACATCTCTCCAAAAATATTTTATGAGTATGTTACCTTATAAAAATAAGTATGCTTCTCATGAAATTGAAGTCAATGCTTTGATTTGTTCAAGGTTTGTCTATGTTTGAATTATCAAAAGATTTTCACATTCGGTATGGCCATTTTCTCGGGCATAATCCGCTGGAATTTTTCCATTACCATCTTGTGGGTCTCGTTTGAGGTTGGGAAATTTTGTAATAAGTTCTTGTAAATCATTAATTTTGCCCTCTTTTGCGTATTTGAATAAGAAGAACGTGAGCGACCAATCAGATATCTCTTTAAAATCTCTTGCTGACATGATGCGTTGGAATTTTTGCATGTATTGTTTGCACACTTGTTCCATTCCCCGTATGAGAACTGATTGTGAGTCTTCTTTTTCATCTTCAGAAATTGTAGCTTCTGAGTTGGCATAAAGATAGCGTATGTCTTTGATGAAATCTTCAAAAGTGGGAACAGAAAAAAGTTGATTGAAACATAATAATAGACTTGTTGTAGCAAAAAAATATAATAATTTCATAAGAAAAGCCCCCCTTTCAAATATTATTATATCTGAAAAAGTAGGCAGTCATACAAGAGTTTTATTGAATTGTATTATCTAGTAGTCTTTAATTAAGGTTTTATTTTTTGAGTGACACGCACCATAAGTTGATGGTATCTATCGATTATTGCACTGATTTCTTGAGCAATTTCTTCACGATACATATGAGATGTAAGGTTTCTATGATTAAGCATTTCAAGGGCTTGAGTTACTTCTTCTTCGCTTAAAATACCATCTTTTCCAGCAGCCCTAACAATGTGCTTAGGTCCTTTCATTTCAAGTTGTTCTCCTAGAACAATTTCTAAATAATCTTTGATTTGTTTCCAAAAAGAATCAACGGAGTATTCAAAACGCTGGATGAGCGAATCTCTAAAGCTTTTTATGATCTCATCATATCCGTATAGCTCTGCAAGATCTTCATCAAGAGATCTGAGTAGCATCTGTTCCCTCTTCACAGAAGCTCGCTTAAATAGTTCAATTGCTCTGTCGAGTGATTCAAGAGCCTTGATAAGTTCTTGATATTTTATTTCAAGTTTTGCCATGGGATCATATCCTGCTTTATCTCATTTTTAAAGCTGTTAGAGACTGAATTGAGATCGATGATATCAACAAATACTGGAATAGTGGTTTCTTCTATTTCATCTTTGATTTTGAAGAGTATTCTGAAATCTATTTTTTCTCCAGTATCAAGAGCAATATCCATGTCGGCACCTTCTTGGTGGCTTGCTCGTGCGCGAGAACCAAAGAGATAGACTTGGCATCCGGGAAGGTGCTTATGAATAATTTTAAGCAACTCATCTTTAAAACGTGTAACCGTTTGGTTTTTCATTTTAAAAATCCTCACGCTTAACAGGTATCAGTCAAATTTATAGCACTATTGTAACATAAGTTTTTTAGACCTGTTAACCCAGCGAATTTATCGTTTTCCAGAAATTATACGTTGCATCCGCAATTGCTTCATGCGAATAAAATTTTTCAACACGCTTGAGCCCTGCTTGAGCTAGTGTTTCTCTAAGTGCAGAATCTTTGATGAGGTGCGCTAATTTTTGTGTTAAATCCTCAAGATTTTTCTGTTCAAAAATTATACCAGCATCACCAACAACATTGGGGATCTCTCCCGCATTACTTGCAAGAATTGGAATTCCGCATGCCATCGCCTCAATAAGTACATGGCCAAATTGTTCTTTCCATCCCGGTGTATCGCATGGTGGAAGTACAAACAGCGAGAATGAGCGCATGAGATTTGCTACTTCCTCATGTGGAACAGGGTTGATAATCGTAACACGCTTGGAAAGACCTAAATCATGAATTGATTCATGAAGCATTGCTTGCTCTGGACCTCTACCAACAAACACGAGTTCCCAGTCTGGATGTGACCGAGAAACTTGGTCAAATGCCTTCAGTAACAGGTGTACCCCTTTTTCAGGTACCAAACGACCAACGTAACCAATCCGCTTTGAGTTATTTTTTTCCGTTGGTGGTGCTGGATGAAATTTTTTTAAACTGATGCCCAGTTGCGGAAGTACGCATATTGGTTTGGTAAAACCATCTTCTTGTAAGATTTTTGCAGCGTCATGATTTCCGGTAAAGCCACCGTGCACGTTACGCAGATTCCAGCGTCTGACAAAATTCCAGAATACAAGGTCACCCAAACTTTTTTGGGGACGCCAGTTAATCCAGGTAAAAAAGGTAAATCGGGGTTTGAGGCGTAAAAACTTGCAACACAGGATGACTTGAGCAAAGCTGAGCGCTGTTGCTCCCTGTTCAACATGCACTAAATCTGGCTTACAATCTTTTAAGAGAGTTAAAAGCTTTTTTGTGTGATAACAGTAGCGAACTTCATTTCCAATGTTGTATGCTGGAATTGCAAGAAATGAGCAATTGCTCATCTTTTCTTGGTCGAGTTCGGGTTGTTTGATGTCATATGAAAACAAGATATTTTCCCATTGTGTTGGGAAGACAACCGTCAATGTAATATCTGGATGTCTTTGTGCAAGAACTTTCCACTTATCTCGATTTATTGCAGAGATATAGGTATGGCTGATGATCAAAACTTTCATGGGACTAAACGCTTTGCTCAGGAGAGGTTGTTTTTTGAGACTTGCTTTGCGGGTATGTTTGAGCGTCAGGATCTTTTTGAGCACCATGAATCTTTTGACTCATTTGTTGATCGCACGTTGCAAACCATGATTCAAGAGAGGGATACGTTGTTGTCAGGCCATGCTTGAAAATGGAATGAATCTTTTCAGTTGCTAAATTTTCTGCAATAAATTGAACAGCGTTCCGCATCATTTTTGCATGGAGCTCTGGATTTTTTAAAATCTTAATCGCCTTTTGTGCCATACAGGTATCATTGTCAATTGACGCCAAGTAGCCGGTATGGTTTTCGATAACGTAATCACGAGGACCGCCGCAGTTGGTTGCAACAATTGGAATTCCGTGCGAAAGCGCCTCAAGTCCTACAATCCCAAGTCCTTCTTGATGAGAGGTAATAAGCATGAGTGATGCGTTGCGATATAACTTGTTGAGATCGGCTTGGCTTACTTGCCCTGTAAACGTGATACTTTTAAAGCTTTTGTATTGTTGTGCGCATGAGCGTAATTTTTCATCACTTGGCTTTTGTCCAATCACATAGAGTTTTGAGCTCGGAAGTGTCGTGAAAATTCTTTCGAAGGCTCGCATGAGCATATCAATATTTTTTCGTGGATCACTAAATCGTCCAACTGCGATAATAACATGTTCAGTTGGCGGTGTTCGCAGCTCTTTTATTTTTGGATCCATGGGAAACCCGCAGAGCACCATATTTTGGCGTGGTTTTCCAAGAATCCGTTCAAATTGAACTTTTGAGTAATTGCTCAAGGCAAAAATAAATGTTGATCGAGCAAGAACTTTTTTTTCAATTCTATGCATAAAAGGAGAGGCTATTTTATCGAGTAATGAATAAACCCCCGTGAGCTTTTTGACCCGCTCAGAGCGGTCATCATCATAGGGCGTTGAGACCCACATCGCAAAATTTTTATCAAGTTGAATCAGGGGATGAGCAGCAATACAAGTTCCACTTACCGCAAAAAAATAGTCAAAACCTTCTAACTGCTTTTTCCATTCCGCGCTTGTAAATTTATAATGACCTGGTTCCCAAAATGCCCACCGAGCACCAATTTCAATACAATTCATCCCAAAGTAGGTGAGTGGTTGGGTGGTAGAAACAAATTTAAATGAACGTAAACTTGCGGCAATTTCTTTATCAAATCCAAGAAAAAAAACAGTTGGTTCAAAATATGTTGAACAAAATTTATAAATAATTTTAAGCGAGGTCAGAACTCCGCCGTAATCATAAGTATTACGAATTGATAAAATAGCAATTTTAGGTTTTTGGGTAGGCAACTTCATCAGTTCTCCTTTTCTCACTCAAAGGGCCTTGTGTGCAACGAAAAAAAGGTCAGAGGCAAGAATTTTTGTGTTGATAATACCAATCTTGCGTAAAAGTCCGATACATTTTTTGACAAGCAGTTGCGATGCTTGAGGAAAAAATTCTGCAATAACGTGAGGCGAAGCTCCTCCTTGCAGTTCGATGGTAATATCTGAAAAACCAGCACGTGTAAGTGCTTGGCGTAGGGTTTCAGGGATATAATAGCGTTTATGCGTCATGTCACGACGATGGTTAAACGTGAGATTATACGCTGGTAAAAATTTATCATTATCGTGAGGGACTGAGCCAATCAAAACACCTCCTGGTTTGCACAGTCTAAAAAGATCTAAAACGAGCTGCTCTTCGTGTGAAATGTGTTCTATGATGTCAAAAGCAAGAATTGAGTTAAATGTTTTATCGGCAAGATAAAGAGGCTTTTCAAGATCTGTAACGTGATAGGAGATTTCTTTTGGCAGGTTGCTTACATCAAGTGGAATGTGATCAAGTGCTGTAATGTGAGCTGCCGGATAATGTTCAGCTATCCAATCGCTATAGTAACAACGGCCAGCACCTACATCAAGGATATCATATTGTTGAAGGTATTTTTTAAGGTATGAGAGCTTTACATCTGAAAGTTTTTTATCACGATCTTGCCGAGTGATCTGAGAATTCAGTTGTGGTTTTTGTTCCGGATTAATCACGTTAACCTTTCAAGAGAAGATATAAAGAGAGAGAGTTGTTTTTTTAAGGTGTATTGCTGAACGACTTCATGTCCTTTTTGTGCAATTTTTTTTCGTCGATCAGCATTATTTAAATAAAATGTTACTTGATCTACTAGTTCGCTTAAGTTTTCAAAACAAGCGATGGATTCATCTTCTGTAAACAATAATACAGCTTGTTCGTATGTACGTTGTGTCAGTAAAAATGCACCACTTGCCGGCACTTCGAAGGTGCGCATGTTGTGTGCTGTTGCATTTTGTTCGCGAATGAAATTGAGAACGATATCAGCTCCTTGTGTTGCAGCTAACATTTTTTCTCCATAAAGTGCTTGGCCACGTATTTTTGTATGCAAGATATGTTTAGGTGATATGTTTTTTCCCCATAAGTCGCCCCAGATAGCAAGATTCAAATGTGGTAATCGTGCAAGAAGGTTGGTAAGCCATTCTTCACGTCCAGGTTCCCATGTGCCTACAAAGCAGACCTCAGATTGATATTCAGAATCAACTATTTTAGGAATTTGATTAAAAAGTTCTTCTTCAAATCCGAATGGGAAGTAGTGGACCTTTTTGCATCCTGCGGTATAGAGCACGGGAATGAGCATTTGGGACCAGATAAGAAAATGATCATAGAATGGTAATGACGCAAGTACGTGATGTGTTGAATTTCCATTCCATACTGCAAACGGATTATCTGGATAAAAATTAACAATTGTTGGGTTATATTTTGCTTTGATGGTTTTGAGTGTCGTTGGAAAAATATTTTCGGCCTTGATCAAGAACAATAAGCTTGGTTTATATTTTTGAACTTGCTTGAGCAGCGATTGATTAATGAGGTAATTATTAAGCCAATTTGTGAACCGCTTAGGAATCCATGAAAAAAATTGATGTCGATTATTAAAAGTGATAACACGAAAACCCAGTATGCAAAATGTTCGAGCAAATGACGATGCATAGGCGTACTGAGCATTATTTTCGCTGAACATGCCGATAAGCATTATGGTTTCCATAATAGTACACTATGTTTTTGGTTTTAAAATAAGTTCTGTAAGATACGACTTTGTAAGTGCTGGTAGGGCTATAAAAAATTCCATAAAATTACTTGTCTTGCATTCAAGTGTTGTGCAGATATTTTTCCAGAAAAGGGTTGCAGCAATAACAAGCATGCAACTGATGGCTATTGCTCCTCCAAATGCTTGAAAAAAATAAACCAAAAGAGGTCCTAACGTGACAATCACAACTGATTGTAGTATTTGGTTTCTGGTGAGCATCCAAGGGTTTTTAAATCCGTATAAATATACCGCTGGTACATCATCAAAAAATGCTCGTGCAATGCCATAAACGGTCATTACTTGATAGACCGGTACCATAGGAACCCATTGACTTCCTATGAGGAGAGGAATCCAAATATGTGCGTAAAAGGCCATAAGAAATTGTATGGGAAAAAGAAGAATCATTTTTATTGCTTGAGTTTTAACAAATATATTCCGTATTTCTGGAACATTAAATTGGTATTGTGTGTAGAGCGGTACCGTGAGCCGTCCAAAAATTCCGGTGAGCATGACGGGAAATGTTGCCATTGAAAATGCTTTTGTGTAAAAGCCTGCCTGATCTGTTGTGCTGAGCATGCCTATGAGAAACGACATGAAGTCGTAGATTGTTAAGCTAAAAATGCCACCAAGCCAGGTTGCAATACCAAATGTTTTGAAAAAAGTTTTCGCAACATTTAAATCAAAATCAAAACCAATTTTCCAAGGGCTGACCAAAAAATAGGCAAGTGAAATAAGCCCTTTTTCAACAAGACGCTGAAGAACTAAGCTGTAGATGCCAAGTCCATTAAGTGCTGCAATAATTGCAACAATGTAGCTACTTACTACGGTGCAAAACTCAAGCCCTGCAAGTGTGTGAAGTTGATAATTTTTTTCTAGAATTGTGCGATAGGTAAGCCCAATTTTTTCAAGCCAATAGATCGCTGCAAGCATTAATAAAAGCGTAATTTTATCGCTCGTACAAATAATTCTAAGCATTGGGTAAGCAACTGAAAAAGTTAAAAGAGGAAGAAGCCCAAGTGTGCAGCGAATCCAAAAATGTGTGCTTGCTGCAGTGTTGAGCGGGATCTCTTTGTGCGCCATAAATCCCTGTTCCCAGCCCCATTCAACAAACCAGTTAAAAAATGTTAGATAAAAAAGTGTGATCGCCAAAAGTCCAAAATCACGTGGAGCAAGAAGTCTTGATAACCAAATAGAAAAACCTATATTACAAAGCATGCCGCCGTACTGACCAAGGCTGAGTGAGATAAAGTTTTTAACAACTTTTGCTCGAAGTTCATTACTCATTCTTCACCCACAATTTTTTGGTAGACCTCATAAATGGTGTTTCCATAGATGTCCCAGCTGAGCTGAGAGCTCTTTTGTTGGGCATCTTTTCCCATTTCATGTGTAGTTGTACGATTATGATAACACCAAGAAATTTTTTCAGCGAGTGCATTGCTGTTTGCAGCTGGTACAACAAATCCATTTTTGCCAGCTTCAATCAAATCCGGTCCGGCGCAATGTGTTGTGGTAATGACCGGTAATCCGCTTGCCATTGCTTCACCAATAACCATGCCAAAGCCATCTTCCAGCGAGGGAAGCACAAGCACACTGGATTGAGTATATAGTTTTTTTAAACTGTGCTTGTCGGTTGGTCCGTTTATAATGACATTGTTTGCCAACTTGTAGTTGGGTAGTAGTTGATATAAATCTTTTTGAAGTGAGCCTACAAGAATAAGTTGAGCCTGCGATTCTGGCAGTGCAAGCTTTTGCCATGCTTCAAGCAAGTGATGAACACCTTTGCGTACGCTCAGAAGGCCAACAAAAATGACCGTAAACTTTGCAGGTTCAATTTTATTTTCGATTCTAAAAAACTGCGTATCAACACCGCAAGGGACGACAATAATTTTTTCTGCAGCTACGCCGTGCTTGATAAAACTTGCACGTGCAAACGAAGATGGCGTAACAATGTAGTCTGCTAGCTCATATTCTTTGACCATTTTAGCGGCATTTGCTGGATGAATGGGAGGATACAAAAGCCCAAGCTCTGTGTATGCCGTTTGCAAAATTTCTTGTTGTTCAAGAATGTGGCACGACCCAGATTCGATAATTAAGTGTCCCGACTTTTTTTTAATGAGTGGAATGCTGTTCAAAACGTAGTGGGCCCATCCAACAAAAAGATCAATCGGCTTGCTTGAGCGGAGTTGTTTGGCGATAAAGCGGTCAAATAAATTATCTTTAAAAACATTGAGCGTTGAAGGTTGTATGATGCGTCCAAGTCTGAGTCGACAATAACTTTGATCAATAAAGTTGCAGAGCTTGCTTTGAGCTACCAGATTTTCTGGGATAACTTTCTTATCGGTTGATGTGTAGCTAAACGTTATCAGCTTTTCTAGGCAATTACGCTTAACCAGTTGTGCTGCAAGGTGAAGCGCGTGAAATCGTCCGCCTGCGGCAACGGTAACCTTCATACTTTTTCACCAAGTTCAAGTTGAACAAAGCTCCAGAGGTTGAGATCAAAGGTAACAAATTTGGTTCTTACCAAATCGCTTGCCGCCAGCCACGTTTCATCAAAAATAAAAGAGATATCACTTGCTTTCCAGGGAGCAGACTTTTTATGCACAATAATTGTCCCCATTGAAAAAGGAATAGGTGTCTCTTGCTGCCAAGCGTGAGGAATCATAAAAAATAATTTCTCTGGTAGGGGTGACGTGAAGCGAAAGCCGTTTGCAAGTTGTTGAATGTGAAACGAACAATTTGTGCTTTGAATACTATAAATTTTTGCTTGCGTAACGTGGTATGCTTCAAGCTCTGGGTTTTTGAAAAAAAGGCGTGCAGCTTGCGTCATGCCTTGTTGCATGAGCAAGGTGTCGCTGTTATAGCAATGAAGTGTTCCAATCATAATCAAACGCAGATCTGGAATGTTTTTATAATGGTCGGCAATACTTTGAAATGCTTGATCTCGTTGGTGTGTAACAAAAGTACGCGTTGCAAGTGCTTGTCTATCGTGAAAAATTCCCCATCCGATAAAATGCATTAATAAAAATGGTAAAGCAATACCATTTTTTAAATAAAGAGCTAGGTTGAAAAGATCTTTACGTGAACTTTTGTCTATGAGCATTGCAAGGTGCGAAATCATCTCGTAAAGGATTAGCGTAAATACTGGAATTGCTGGATAAAAATAACGACCATCAGGGCTTACTAAGCTTATTGGCCATGCAAGTAAGAAAAATGAAAGTACGTAAAAAATAAACCGTCTTCTTCGCTCTGGAGTTTGAAAAAAAATCATAAAAAAGAAGTAAAAAAATGTTGTCATTACTGTGATTGTTGTAACTTTAGAAGCGTTTTGAAGCCCCCAAAATGGCTTTATTGCTTGATGCCAATTCAATATTATTTTATGAGGCAAAGATGTTAGCGCTAATGCTTTTTGTTCGTGAGCTGCTGCAGGTCCAAGCAGGAAATAGCGTGTGGTAAGATAGCTGAGTATTGCGATAAGAAATAAGTATGATTTTTTGATGATGTTGTCATATTTAAAAATTACCAAAAACAACAGCAAAACAACGGGAAAAACAATAACTATTTCGTAACAAAGCAGTGACAATAAAAAGAGAAAGGCCGCCAAAAGGTGCCAGCGTTGTTGGTCAGTTTTTAAAAATTTTAGGTATGCAAGCAGCATGAGAGCCCAGAATAAATATCCTGGAACAACATGCGAGGTAACACCAACATACGCGGGTGTGAGTGCAGGATGAAACGCAAATGCCAGTCCAAGTAAAAAGGCAATCCAACAGTTTAAAAACTCTGAAAATAAATAAACCAAAGTGCTTGTTGTTAAAGCATGCAGTCCTACATTTACTAAATGATACGCATAAGGATTAAATCCAAAAACTTGGTAGCATATGTAATGAGCAAGTGTCATGAAGGGGCGAAAGTAGGTTAAAAAACCCTCGGGCGCATGTGTTGTGAGTTCATTGAGCGCTACGTAGGATGATTGAATTGGTTTAAAGAGCTGAAGTACAAGATCATAAAAATTTTTTATCTGTGCGCTAAAAAATACCAATCCAAAACAATCAGAGTCAAAGCCAATCGTTGTGTAGGGAATTCCTAAAATAAGGAAGACTACAAGGAACGAAAGAAGTGCGAGTAAATGTTTTGCGGGAATTTTTTTCATATTACTCGATGCTTATATTTTTTTCATAACTTTTGTCTGTCAAATTTTGAAGTGCTAACGCTTCATGAAAATACACAATCGTTTTCTTTAAACCATCTTCAAGTTGAACTTGCGGCGCCCATCCAAGGGTTGCTTTGGTTAACGTCAAATCAGGTTTTCGTTGACGTGGGTCGTCAGACGGAAGTTGCTTAAATGCACACGTCGATGAACTGCCTGTTAATTTAATTACCATGTCTGCGAGTTGCAGCAAATTAAATTCAGTATCATTACCTAAATTTAATGGGCCTGTGACCGTGTGGTTGGTATTCATCATTGTAACTATGCCTGCAATCAAATCATCAACATAACAAAATGAGCGCGTTTGCGTTCCATCACCGTACATGGTGATGAGCTCTTGCTTAAGTGCTTGAATAATAAAATTGCTGACCACGCGTCCATCATCAGGGTCCATGTTTGGGCCATAGGTATTAAAAATTCGAATTACTTTGATATCAGTTTTGTACATGCGATGATAATCAAAAAAAAGTGATTCTGCGCACCGCTTGCCTTCATCATAGCACGCACGAACCCCAATTGGATTAACTGCCCCTCTATAACTTTCTGGCTGAGGATGTACATCGGGGTCGCCATACACCTCGCTGGTTGATGCCTGCAGAATACGTGCATTGTGCGTGCGTGCAAGTTCAAGCATATTTAAAGCGCCAAGCACACTAATTTTAGTTGTGTAGATGGGATCCTTTTGATAGTGGGGCGGTGACGCAGGGCAAGCAAGATTAAAAATCCAGTCAACATGGTTAAGTTGAATTGGATTGATGATGTCATGCGTAATAAGAGAAAAATTTTTGTTTTGACGAAGCACAGCAATATTTTTTTCACGGCCGGTATAAAAGTTATCAAGTGCAATAACGATATGGCCAAGCTGCAAGAGTTTTGCACATAAATGACTCCCAAGAAACCCAGCTCCGCCAGTGACTAAACATATTTTTTGAGCACTCATGGTTTGTTTTTTCTATTTTTAAATGTGGTTATGTGTTATCGCTGGCCCAGTATTCGATGATTGCATGACCGTAGAAGATGCATAATCGACAAGGAGCTTTTTGATCTGTGTTGCAATCTGTTCGCCTTCAAGCCCGGCATGTTTTTTAAGATATGCACGTGAGCCAACAGTGTGGTAGTAAAAATCTTGAACACCAAATGATTTGAAAATAATTTTGTTCGGCATTGTTTCTGCTACAAAGCGAGCTGTTGCCTCACCAAGTCCACCAATGACACTGTGTTCTTCGATGGTAAAAACAGCTTTTAAATTTTTATGCCGTGCAAGAAAAAACTTACTATCAAGTGGTTTAATGGTTGGCATGCTCACCAGTCCAACAGGTATCCCAATAGTTTCCAAGGCTTTACAAGTTTCCCATGCAAGGTCTAGCCCGTTCCCCGTTCCAACAATGATCACCTCATCGTGTGTAATAAGTTCAATAGCTTTACCAAGTTTGCATGTTGTTTGATCTTCGTAGGTTACGAGCTCTTCGTTGTTCGCAAGACGTAGATACGCAGGTCCTTGAAGAGCGTTGATTTGAGGCATTAAGTCGCCAACCTCTTTTTTAGAGCCAGGGCTGACAACCGTCATACCTGGCAGTGCGCGCATAATTGCAACATCTTCAAGCGCATGATGCGTAACGCCTGCCTGCGCATAAGAAAATCCACCACCGTTGCCGACAATTTTTACCGGTAAATTTTGGTAACAAATGTCGATCCGAATTTGTTCAAAGTTGCGCATGCAGGCAAAGGGAACAATTGAATAGACGTAAACATTTTTACCTGCCATTGCAAGACCCGCAGCCATGCCGATCATATTTTGTTCAGCAACCCCAGCATTGATCATGCGTTGAGGAAAACGTTCTTGAAATTTTTCAATAACTGAATAGCCAACATCACCAACGATTAAGTAAAGGTTGGGGTCAATTGCTGCTTGTTCCGTTAGGTAGTTAAGAAATATATTTCTCATGAACATAACTCCTTATGAGCTTGAGAAAATTGCTCGGGAGAAAATGATTTGTAATGCCATTCAATTTTATCTTCGATAAAAGAAACGCCATGACCCTTGTGCGTACGGGCAACAATAATGTCCGGCTTATCAGTTCTTCCAGTTTGTGCAAAAGCAGCAAGCAACGCTTCAATATTGTGGCCATCAACTGAGATTGGGTTACAAGCAAATGCTTTAAATTTTTCTTCAAAGGTTCCTGGCATAATGTCGTCAGTGATATCAAGCCCTTGTAGATTATTGTAATCAACAATAACGGTCAGGTTGTTGAGCTTGAAGCGGGCAGCCATGGTAATTGCTTCCCAAATTGAGCCTTCTTGGCATTCGCCATCGCCAACAAGTACACAAATTTTATTATTTGTACCATTATGTTTTGCTGCAAGTGCAAGTCCAACAGCAAGTGAAAGGCCATGCCCAAGTGAGCCGGTGCTTGACTCTATGCCTGGAAGTGCTCCCTTCATCGGGTGTCCGCACAAAACGCTACCATCTTGGTAGTGGGTTTTTAAAATTTCTTCAGGAATAATGCCAGCGCTAGCAAGCGCGGTGTAGAGTGCTGCGGCACTGTGCCCTTTGCTCAAAATAAAGTAATCGCGATCAAGTTGTTGCTGCTTAATTGATTCAACATTTAAAAAAGCGTGATAAACAACGGCTAAAATATCGACCACCGAAAATGAACATCCAAGGTGAGAACTTTTTGCTTTGGTGAGCATATCAAGAATGTTGAGTCGCATGTTTTGTGCATGCTCTGCAATAATCTTAGGCAGCTCTGGATCAGATAGTTTCAGGTTGCTTGCTTGTGCTTGAAGCTGGTACATAGGCCCCCAACCTTTCGCCATAAAGATGGAGATTATTTTTAAACCATATAATTGTTTTTTCAAGTCCTGTTGTCAGCGTGAAGCGAGGAGTCCATTCCAGGACTGTTTGTGATCGTGTAATGTCTGCAACCCAATGAGTGGGTTCCCAAGGGCGAGGTGTATGTTTACCCCATTGAACTTCTCCAGGAAATGCACGTAGTAATTGTGCTGCATTAACAGCATCTTGAATGCTTGATTGAACGCCGCTGCCTGCATTAAAAATGAAATGATTTGTAGGTTTTTTATCAGCGACTGCTTGCAAGAGCGCAATCATATCATCAATATAAATAAAATCTCTCACTAAATATGGTGATGAAAGCTGAAGTGGTTCGTTACAGACAATGCTGAGTGCAATAGTAGGAATCAGTCTGGTATGTAACTCTGCATCACCGTAGACCGAAAATGGTCGTACCGTGTAGATGGGGAGTTTATTAAAGAGTGCTTCTTTCAAGCAGAGTTGTGTGCTTGCTGCTTTTGAGACCGCATAGTCACTGATGGGTTCAAGGACTAAATCTTCATGCATCGGAATATTTTTTTTACCATATTCTGAAGAGCTTCCGGTATTAATAAAGCATTCAAAGCCTACTTTTTTGCATGCATTGAGGAGGTTGAGCGTTCCATAGAAATTGACATCAAAAATAGCTTTTGAGTCTGTTTCATAAGGCATACCGCCAAACGAGGCAAGATGAAAAATAATATCCGGCTTGATAACCGATATAACGGTATTGATGGTTGAAAATTCGGTTAACCCTATGTAAAAAATAATCAGCTTGTCGGCGATATCCTTAATTCTCCACAGGGTGTCGTTGGGTTGAACAAGCAAATATATTTCATGTTCTGGCCCAAGAAGTGATCGTATGAGGTTGGAACCTATAAACCCAGATCCTCCGGTAACAAGAACTTTCTTCATAGTTACTCCCTTGTGCGATTTATCGGTCGATGCAAAACTTCACCAATTAAATAGGGTGGTCGAGCTTTTACTTCTTGAAATATACGAATAAGATATTCGCCAATAATACTCAGTGCAAGCATTTGAATGCTTCCGAAAATAAACATAACCATGAGGAGTGTTGAGAAGCCTTGCGGAGCGCCGTATCTGAAGTGACAGTACAGATAAAAAAATGCTGCAATAATGGTTATGCATACCGCGATGATTGCTAACCGAGAAATGAATTCGAGTGGTTTATAGGAAAAGTTAACGATTGCTTTTTTAACCCATGAAAAATTTGCAAAAAAGCTGTTGCTCGATCTGCCGCCTGCGCGGTCTTCGCGTACATATTCAAGTCCTGTTTGCTTAAAGCCGGCCCACGTTCGTAAGCCGCGAATGTAGAGATCTTTTTCAGGCAAGCTGTTAATGATGTTTAAAACCTTACGATCAATTAAGCAGGTATCACCAGCATCAAGTGGAATATCAAGATATGAAAGCCATTTAAAAATTCGATAAAAGCAGGTGTATCCAATACGACGTAAAATGCTTCCTTTGCGCTTCTTGCGAATGCCATAGACGACGTTAAATCCCTCTTCCCATTTTTTAATAAACTCTGGAATGAGTTCCGGAGGATCTTGTAAGTCGCCATCAAGGGCAATCGTGCAGTCACCATGGGCATAACGCATCCCTGCAAGGAGGCTTGGTTGGTTTGATCCAAAATTGCGAGACATCAGAAGAACATGAACTTTATCGTCTTGTGCGACTATTTTATTAAATATAACAAGCGAGTTATCGGTGCTTGCATTATCGATCAAGACTAATTCGTAATCATAGGTGGGTAGGCTTTTCATAACCTTGCTAACACGCTCATGCATTTCTTCGATATTGCTTGCTTCGTTATAGCAGGCAACGATGATTGAAATTTTTTTCATAATGATTTTAGATTCGCTAAAGCATTGGGTGCATGAAGTGCAGGAGCTATTGTATTGCTTGATGAACTAAGAAAATTGGTATACCAATCGATGGTTTCTTTAAGGCCGCGCGTGACGCCATATTTTGCTTTCCATCCAAGAAGTTCTTCTGCTTTGCTTGAATTTAAATGCTGTGCGGGAATTTCATGTGATGCATTGTTTCGTATAATTGGTTCAAGATTTTGCATATTCATGAGCTGCAAGATTTCTTTGACAATTTCAATCACATTGTATGGCTTATCAGTGCTAAAATTAAACGATTGTCCAATAATTGCAGGATCATCCATTTTTTCAGCAAGCGTCAAATAAGCGTCAGCAACATCTTTAACGTAAATGTAATCACGAATAAAAAGTCCGTTAGACCTAATTTCAGGAGCTTGTCCATTTAGAACAGCTTTGATAGTCCCTGGAATGATTCGATTAAAGTGCAAGTCTCCACCACCAAAAAAATTGCCACAACGAGTGATTGATACCGGCACTCCGTAGGTATGAAAATATGATTGTGCAATCAAGTCGGCGCAACTTTTTGAAACATCGTACGGAAATTTCCCTTGTAATGGAGTGTGCTCTGTGTAGGGCAAAATTTCTTGTGGCCCATAAGCCTTGTCGCTTGATGCAACAACAATTTTTTTTACCCAGGGTGAAAGCCGACAAGCTTCAAGTAAATTCCAGGTTCCTGCAATATTGGATGTAAAGGTAGAAATTGGGCTTCGGTTAGCAATCCCAACAATAGCTTGAGCACCTAAGTGAAAAACTGCTTCTATATCAAATTCGTTGAGCACTCGTTGTAAGAGCGGCAGATTGTCAAGATCTCCGTATACAACGTTAACATGGTCAGTAAGATTTTCAGTGAAAAAGCATGAATCCGGAATTCGATCACGCACGAGCGCAAATACACGTGCTTGCTGGGCAAGAAGCTCTTTGATCAGCCATGGTCCGAGTAATCCGGTTGCACCGGTAACAAAGACGTTGCGGTTTCTCCAGTATGGTTGTATTAAAGTGCTCATCATAGTTGTTTTTCCTGTGCGTCATGTGATGCCATTCCTGCTTCAGGGCAAGATTTTATTGCTTGTTCAGAAAGATCTTTGGTTGCTGGAGTAAAGCTTTTATCGGCCCAAACTTTCCATGGTGCACTTGTGGACCAGAGCTCTTCAAGTTTTTGTTGTTCGCGCAGAGTGTCCATGCATTGCCAGAAGCCATGATGTTTATAGATCATGAGCTGGTTGTCATGAGCTGCTTTGCGGAGCGGTTCTTGTTCAAGTACACAGCTTGAGTCGGGTGAAAGATATTTTAAAAATTCTTTTTGGCAGACAAAAAATCCACCATTTACCCATTCTTGTGTAAGCGGTTTTTTCTCTAAAAAAGAGACAACTTTATTTTCTTCAAGTTCAAGATTGCCAAAACGTGAAGGTGCAGCCACGCCAGAAAGTGTTACCAATTTTCCATGGCTGCGATGATATTCAAGGGTATTGGCAATGTTAATATTGCTCAGGCCATCACCATAGGTGAGTAAAAAAGTTGGCGTGTCGATATACCGTGCAACACGAGCTATGCGGCCTCCGGTCATACAATCTTGTCCTGTGTCTGCAAGGGTTATTTCCCATTCTTCATCATTTGCTTGATGTTCAGTAATAGCTCCTGATTTGGTGTTGAGGGTAAAATCTACACCGTCAAAGCGATAGTTCAAAAAATAGTGTTTAACCATTTCGCCTTTGTAACCAAGGCAAATAATGAATCGGTAAAAACCGTATGATGAATAGATTTTCATGATGTGCCACAACATCGGCTTGCCGCCAATGGGGACCATCGGTTTTGGTCTGAATTCAGTTTCTTCGCGAAGCCGTGTTCCAAGCCCACCAGCTAATATGACGACCGGAATATTGATCTTATCCACACTCTCTCCTCATCTGCATGATCGTTCCTGTACGGCAACGTTTCAAGCCTCTCCTACATGGCTATCACCTTATCATGAGTCGGTGGGAAGTCAAGAAAGAAAGCGTCAATCGATGAGGAGCTTTTTCAGTGCAATTGTTGCATAAAATTGTTTTTTTGACCGTTACGAATTTTTAGTGTAAACATACAAAGATTTTCTTATTGTACTTCTAAAACGCAAGGTTTTGACTATGAAATTACACGCTCTATTTTTCTCACTCATCGTAGCAACATTTATGAGCAGCACTCATGCCATGAACAATAATCTTTTCGAGCAGGGAACTTGCCAGCGCGTTGAGCATTTGCTCAACATCTTTAATCCCACAATCAACGTTTTTAGGACATGTTCAGAAAATTTGAAAGAAAATCCTGGCCTTGAAAATTTTCAAACAAACTTTGCAGTGATAAACACTGCATATAAAACGCTGTGCGAAAAAATACAAGATCAGTCCCTTCTGTTCGAGTTCATGGAACTCAAAGAGACTTCCCAAATCAAAGAAAAAATTGAAACAATAAAAAATTATTTTGATATTTTTCATCAAGTTATTTCAGCTAACACCCCGAAGTATTCGTTGCTTGAGCATGCAGGGTCCCAGCAGGAAAATCTGAAGCACATTATGAATGTGTTTATAAAAAATAAATGTCACTGTCATGCGCTGGCTCAAGGAAATATGGAAACGTTAGAAGCATTTTTTGAGCGCAAACAAGAAGCGTTTGATTGGGTTGAAATTACTGTAGAGCCGCACACTGCAGATGATGAAAAGCTTGCGCAGGAGCTGCAACAGAAGTTGAATCTTGAGTCTAATCTTGAATTGATGTATGAGCGGGAAGCACAAGAACGAAGTGTGCTTAATGGACATCTCAGAAATGAAAATTTGGTAGATGAACAAGCCATAGAAATGGTTGAATGTTTTTCTAACGAAGAAGTTTTGCCTGAATGCCAGAGTACACAACAAAGAGGGGCATCAATTTTTTCTGGCGTAACAAATGATACACAATTTATTGCAGAGTTCAAAAAAATAATCTACGGAATGGATATAACCAAAAAGCTCGATCAAGAATTATTCAACAAGCTTGCAGCGCATGCGCCAACCAACTTTTCGATGGTGATGAACCGAGAGATTGGCAGAGCAACACCGTATAATCTTATGCAGCACAATTTTTGCATGCCTTCTTATGCGCATCATTTTCCGGAATGCATGATGAATGGAAATGGAGAAGTTGAAGCTCTACAAACTATTAGTCTTGGAAATTCAAGAGATTCGATTTTTTTTATAAAACAGTTAGATGATACTCGAATTGCTTGTTGTTTAAGTGATGGTACCAGAGTGGTGTGGGATTTGAATACAAGTAGTTATGTTTCAATACAAAAAAAGATTAATGGAAGTCAAATACATTTAAAACAATTGAATGACGGAAGCTTTGCTTTGTTTTCAGATAGTCAACCAATTAAAGTGTTGGATTTGGATTCAAATATTGTAATTGCCAATCTTTATGGGCATAATAGTTGGATTAACTGTATTAAACAACTGGATAATGGTTATCTTGCATCTGGGGGAATGGATACAAGTGTTAAAATTTGGGATTTGAATAAGAAGGAGTGTATCGCGACTTTCAAGCATTCTAATATTGTTAATTGCATAAAACAATTAAATAGTGGTCATATTGCTTCTTGTTCAGACGATAAAACAATTAAAATATGGGATTTAAATACAAAAGAGTGTCTTTTCACGTTTAACGGGCATGAGGGTATAGTTTATTTTATCAAGCAACTGCGTGATGGGAATCTTGTTTCGTGCTCATCTGATGGAAAGATGATGGTATGGAATTTAAAGACCAAGAAGTTGATTGCTCAATTATCTCACAATATGACAGAGATTCATTGTATAAAAGAGTTACATGATGGCCATGTAGCTGTGGTATGTAATCATAGAATCGTGATATGGGATTTGAAAAAAGGAAAATCTGTCAAGGCAATTTCCTTAAATAAAGAAGGTTGTTTTTGTTATGTAACACAACTGCTCGATGGTAGACTTGTGGCGGGTTTGAAAAATGGGAATATTAAGATATTCAATTTTTATGATGATCTCTTGCTTGAACAGATTGCGCTTATTGTTAATCTTGAGCAATATTTTCAAAAATCCAAAGTTGTTGTTCTTGGTGAAGGCTGGTGGGATGTTTTTGAAACACTACCAGACTATTTTTGGCAGCGCTTTGAACAGTTTGTAAGCTGAAGTTAACCAACGCGAATTCGATAATTCAAATTTGCGGGATAAGCCTATTGGATAAGGCTTACATTTTGCTCGTCCTGAGTGCCTCGCGCAGCGAGGTGTATCGAAGAATTTGAGTGGTGATATATTCGATTTGATCAAGGTTTGTGGGGTATTTTAATTATCAAGTTTGTGTTAATCAAGGTTTTTACTATGAATATTCCCATTCTTTATTTCTCACTCGTTTTAACAATGTTCATGAGTAATACACATGCGATGAACGGCAACTTCTTTGATCAAGGGGTGCATCAGCGAGTTGAGCGCTTGCTCAACATCTTTAATCCTGTAATCAAAGTTTTTACAACGTGCTCTGAAAATTTGAAAGAAAATCCAGGAGTTGAAGATTTTCAAGCAAATTTTGAAGTGATAAACAGTGCATACAAAAACCTCTGTAAAGAAATAGAAAAAGATCCGACCATTCTTTTGGAGTTTATGGAGCCCAAAGATACAGATCTGATCAAAGAAAAAATTGAAACAATAAAAAACCTGTTTGTGGGTTTTGAGCAAGCAATTGAGGTTAATAATCCGTCATGTCGCCTGCTTGACGCGCCGCAAGCACAGCATAGTCTTGAGCGCATTCTTGGCAAGTTTATAAAAAACAAGCACCATTGCGATGTCTTGGCTTGTGGAAATATTCAAAGCTTGGAAGTGTTGCAGGGTATGGGAGATTTATCGGCATGCGGCATTGAAATTGCAGTGCAGCCAGATGTTGGAGATGATGAAAAGCTGGCGCAAGCATTGCAGCTGCAATTGAATCTTGAGTTGATGCATGAACGCGAAGCGCGTGAGCAAGAAGCACAAAAAGCAAATCTGATTTGTGAAAGTTCAGAGATAGAAATTGTTGAATATTCAGATGAAAACTTTTCACAAGACGTTTTGGTTAATGATCAAAAGCGCAAAAAAGGCGCAAGAATTTTTTCTGGAGCACCCAGTGACACGCAATTTGTTGCACAGCTCAAACAGATAATCAATCATGTCGACATAACTCAAGATCTGGATCAAGTTCTGTTTGATCGGATTTCTGCCCAAGTGCCGAGCAATTTTTCGATGCTCATGAATCGGGAGATCGGCAGAGCAAGCAGGTATGATGTGATGCAGCACAATTTTAGTGAACCACCAATGACTTCGTATGCACACTATTTCCCAGAATGCTTAATGGTACGTGGTAATGAAGGAGCGGCAGTACACGTAAGTACACTTGAAGGGCATACAGGTTGGGTTAATTGCATCAAGCAACTGAATGATGGGCGACTTACTTCTGGTTCTCGTGATAAAACAATTAAGGTGTGGGATCTGAATACCAACAGGTGCTTTGTCACACTTGAGGGGCATGCAGGCTCGGTTAAATGCATCAAGCAACTGAATGATGGGCGACTTGTTTCTTGTTCTTGTGATAGAACGATTAAGTTATGGGATTTAAATACTAACAGGTGCGTTGCCACACTTGAGGGGCATAAAAGCGGGGTTAATTGCATCACGCAACTGAATGATGGTCGACTTGCTTCTTGTTCTGATGATGGAACAATTAAGCTGTGGAATTTGGATACCAACAGGTGCGTTGCCACACTTAAGGGGCATAGAGATTTGGTTAGATGCATCACGCAACTGAATGATGGTCGATTTGTTTCTGGTTCACATGATGAAACGATTAAGGTGTGGGATTTGAATACTAATGAGTGCATCGCTACACTTGAAGGGCATAGAAATTCGGTTATATGTATCAAACAACTGAATGATGGGCGACTTGTTTCTTGTTCTCGTGATAAAACGATTAAGGTGTGGAATTTTGATACCAACAGGTGCGTTGCCACACTTGAGGGGCATAGAGATTGGGTTAATTGCATCACGCAACTGGATGATGGGCGACTTGCTTCTTGTTCTGATGATGGAACAATTAAGCTGTTGGATTTAAATACTAATAGGTGCGTTGCCACACTTGAAGGGCATAGAAATTGGGTTAGATTCATCACGCAACTGAATGATGGGCGACTTGCTTCTTGTTCAGATGATAGAACGATTAAGCTATGGGATTTGTATCCAGACCTTTCATTAGAACAGATTGCGCTGGTTGTTCAGCACTCATGAATCGGGAGATCGGCAGAGCAAGCAGGTATGATGTGATGCAGCACAAAATTGGCTTACCACCAATTGGCACCATCGGTTTTGGTCTAAATTCAGTTTCTTAGCGTAATCGAGTTCCGAGTCCTCCAGCCAGAATAACGACTGGAATATTGATTTTGTTCACACACTCTCCTTACCAGCATGATCGTTTCAAGCGTTGTAATGTTTCACGTGCCCCTGGGCTATCACCTTATCATGAGCAGGTTGTAAGTCAAGTAAGCGGGCGGACGGCATCGTTATCCCTGGGCTTACCTCTTTTTCAGGGATAAATTAATTTTTGACAAATTGACTATATTTATATAAATTTGTAATTATTTATTGTAATTTATTTGAATTATCTGTTTTTCGTACGGAGGTTATACGATGAAACGTTTTTTAATTTTGCTAATGTTTGGTCTGTCGCTTAACAGTGTCCATGCTGGTAAGCGCGAGCGGGATAATCAAGATCTTATTAATGACAACAACAAAGTTGTCAAAGTTGATGAAGATCAGAGTATTGTCAGCGATCAAAATGAACAAGCTACAGATATACCTGAGGTGTGTGAAAATCAAGATTTCATAGGTGATAGCGTAGCTGATAAAGATGATTTTGAAGATAGTGAATTTTACTCAGATGAAGAATTTTATGATAAAGATCAAGACCCAGTGATACGCACTGGGGAAGTTTTTTCAAGAGCAACAAATAATGCTCAGTATGTTGCCCAACTCAAACAAATAATTTACAACGAAGTAGATATAACCAAAAATTTGGATCAAGATTTTTTTGACAGGCTTGCAGCACGTGCTCCAACCAATTTTTCAATGTTGATGAATCGAGAAATTGGCAGAGCAAGCACCTATGATATCATGCAACATAATTTTAGTGAGTCGCACATGACTTCTTATGCACACTATTTTCCAGAATGCATGATTAAAAAAGATGTACCATGTACTACGTTCGAGGGGCATAAAGATTGTGTTTATTGCATAACGCAACTGTCAGATGGTAGCCTTGCTTCTGCTTCGCGGGATAATACGATCAGGGTATGGGATTTGAATACAAATACATGCGTTGCCACGCTTGAAGGTCATAGAGGTTGGGTTTATTGCATAACCCTGCTGCCTGATGGTCGTCTTGCTTCTGGCTCAAGTGATAAAACGATCAGGGTATGGAATTTGAATACAAATACATGCGTTTCCACACTTGAAAGGCATAGAAGTGTGGCTTATTGCATAACTCTGCTGCCTAATAGTCGGTTTGCTTCTGGTTCAAGTGATAATATGATCTGGATATGGGATTTGAATACAAATACATCCGTTGCCACGCTTGAGGGGCATACAGATTTAGTTAGTTGCATCAAACAACTGAGTGATGGTCGACTTGCTTCTGGCTCTCATGATAGAACGATTAAGTTGTGGGATTTGCATACCAACAAGTGCTTTGTCACGCTTGAAGGTCATTTTGCAGAGGTTTGTTGTATCAAGCAACTGAATGAGAATCGACTAGCTTCTGGCTCTAGTTTTCGTCCAGATGAGGAATCTGATGGTAGTTCAGATGAGGGAATGATTAAGCTTTGGAATTTAAATACTAATGAGTGCATCGCTACACTTGAGGGGCATACAGATACAATTAATTGCATTAAGCAACTGGATGATGCTCGATTTGTTTCTTGTTCATCAGATGAGAGCGGTGTGTACTTCGATGACGATGAACAAAGGTATGGATGGATTAAGGTGTGGGATCTCAATGAAATTAGGTGTATTGCCACACTTAAGAGGCATCTTGAAGGGGTTTTATTCATCAAGCAACTGAAAGATGGGCGACTTGTTTCTTGTTCAGATGATGAAACGATTAAGTTATGGGATTTAAATACTAATAAGTGCATCGCTACACTTGAGGGGCATACAAGTTTTGTTAATTACATCAAGCAACTGGATGATGGTCGACTTGCTTCGTGTTCAGGTGATGGAACGATTAAGGTGTGGAATTTATATCCAGACCTTTCATTCGAACAGATTGCACTGATAGTTCAGCTTGAGCGATGTTATCAAGATGACAACCGCGTTAATCTTTGCGATGGCTGGCGAGATGTTTTTGTAACATTGCCAGACTATTTTCAAAAACGCTTTCAATCGGTTGTTGGTTGATTTACGGCATTGATTTTCTCTTTTATAGAATACAAGGTTTTTTATGGTTACACGGTTGATGCTTATTCTTACGATTGTTTTATTGGCAAATACAGCACAGGCCATGAATGGAAATTTCTTTGAGCAAGGGGTGCACCAGCGAGTTAAGTGCTTGCTCAACATCTTTAATCCTGCAATCAAGGTTTTTACAACGTGCTCTGAAAATTTGCAAGAAAATCCAGGAGTTGAAAATTTTCAAGCAAATTTTGAAGTGATAAACAGTGCATACAAAGAACTCTGTAAAAAAATAGAAAAAGATCCGACAATTCTTTTGGAATTTATGGAGCTTAACGATACCGATCTGATCAAAAGAAAAATTGAAATAATGCAAAGATTTTTTGTGGATTTTGAGCAAGCAATTGCGGTTAATAATCCGTCATGTCGCTTGCTTGAGGTGCAGCAAGAACAGCATAGTCTTGAGCACATTCTTTGCGAGTTTATACAGAACAAACGCCATTGCGATGCTTTGGCTTGTGGAAATATTCAAAGTTTGGAAGCGTTGCAGAGTATGGGAGATTTATCAGCATGCGGCATTGAAATTGCGGTGCAACCGGATGTTGGAGATGATGAAAAGCTGGCGCAAGCATTGCAGCTGCAATTGAATCTTGAGCTTATGCATGAACGCGAAGCGCGTGAGCAAGAAGCGCAAAAAGAAAATCTGATTTGTGAAAGTTCAGAGATAGAAATGATTGAATATTCAGATGAAAACTTTCCATCACAAGCTTTGGTTAATGATCAACATTGCAAAAAAGGCGCAAGAATTTTTTCTGGAGCAACCAGTGACACGCAATTTGTTGCACAGCTCAAACAGATAATCAATCATGTCGACATAACCCAAGATCTGGATCAGGGACTCTTTGATCGGCTTTCTGCGCAAGTGCCGAACAATTTTTCGATGCTCATGAATCGGGAGATCGGCAGAGCAAGCCGGTATGATGTGATGCAGCACAGTTTTAGTGAATCATCAATGACATCGTATGCCCACTATTTTCCAGAATGCTTAATGGTAGGTGATAATGAAGGAGCTGAAGTGAGTGTGAGTATACTTGAGGGGCATACAAATTGGGTTAATTGCGTCAAGCAACTGGATGATGGTCGACTGGTTTCTTGTTCAAAAGATAAAACGATTAAGATTTGGGATCTGGATACCAACAGATGCGTTGCCATACTTGAGGGGCATACAAGTTCGGTTAAATGCATCAAGCGACTGAATGATGGTCGACTGGTTTCTTGTTCAAATGATAACACGATTAAAGTGTGGGATTTAAACACCAACAGATGCGTTGCCACACTTGAGGGGCATACAGATTGGGTTAATTGCATCACGCAACTGGATGATGGTCGACTTGTTTCTGGTTCTGATGATGGAACGATTAAGGTGTGGGATTTGGATACTAGCAGGTGCGTTGCCACACTTGAGGGGCATAAACATTGGATTAGATGCATTAAGCTACGGAAAGATGGTAGACTGATTTGTGGTTTTGGTGATGGAATGATTAAGGTGTGGGATTTAAATACCAACAGGTGCGTTGCCACACTTGAGGCGCATACACGTTTGGTTAAATGCATCAAGCAACTGGATGATGGTCGACTGGCTTCTGGTTCTGATGATGGAACGATTAAGGTGTGGGATTTGAATACCAACAGGTGCGTTGTCACGCTTGAGGCGCATACACGTTTTGTTAGTTGCATCAATCAACTGGATGATCGTCGACTGGTCTCTGATTATTGTGATGGAACGATTAAGGTGTGGGATTTAAATACCAATAGATGCATTGCCCCACTTGATGAGCATAGAGTTTGGGCTAGATGTATCGAGCAACTGAATGATGGTGGACTGGTTTTTGCCTCTGCTGATGGAACGATTAAGGTGTGGAATTTATATCCAGACCTTTCGTTTGAACAGATTGCACTGGTTGTTCAGCTTGAGCGATGTTATCAACAAAGCGAGGTTGTTAATCTTGGTGATGGTTGGCGTCATGTTTTTGTAACATTGCCAGATTATTTTCAAAAACGTTTTCAATTGGTGAGTAGCTGTTTCAGTGCAATTGTTGCATAAATTTTTTTGGCTCTGTCTAAGTTCAGATACATCTGAGACCAAAAAATGAAATTTAGGCCACAGCGTGAGCGCAGAAGTACATGCTGTGACCTGAATTTCAACTTTTCAACGCGACTTTGGTAATTAACGAAGCCGCAATTTATTTTTAATTGGTCGAGGATCCTCAATTTTTCTAGAAGATTTATTTACTTTGGGCTTGGATATTGCTTTGCTTTTGCCGACAGAAGATTTAAGGGGATAGCCCAGAGACTTTAACGTTTTTTTGACTGTTGATGGATGTTGATCAATTAATGATAAAAAGATACGCGCTGCAATGCTTGGATTTCTTCTGTGCTGTTCCCAATCCTGAAGCGTTCTAACTTTTATAGCAAAAAGTTGAGAAAATGCTTCTTGAGTGAGACCCGTCTTTTGTCTAATGGCTTTAACGTTAATTTTTGACACAGTGACGATTGTTTCAACACCTCTAGTTTTATCGCCTTGAGCATATGCTAAAGCATCTTCAAGGCCGGAGAGAATTTCTTTTGCTAGTTTTTTCATCATCAACTCCTATTTATAGATCGCTTTAAGCTCTTGAGCAATCTTAGAAAACGCTTTTTTTTCTTGAGGACTTAAATCGTCCGCTCTATTTTTTGCATATATTGTAAGGAGGCTAACCGGGTTTTTTTCGTTATAGAAGTAATAGATTATTCGGCATCCACCGCTTTTTCCTTTTCCAGGTATTGGATAGCGAATTTTTCGTAAACCACCTGTTCCTGGAATCAGGTCACCCTCTGATGGGTCTTGGCTAATCAATTCTCTAATTTCATTGCGTAATGTTTCCTCATTTTGCCCCTTATGAATTATTTTTGATAGTTGACTTAAATAATACCTGGTCTCAATTATTTTTATTTTCTTCATACTGACTTGGCTCCTTCTTTTTTAAGATAGCATAAAGTACGGCATAGCGGTATAGGATTTTGTGATTTCTACATAGAATTTTTTTTGACGTGTGCAAACTTTTAGTGTAGATATACGAGATCTTTTTTATTATGCTGTAAAGGTTTTTACTATGAAAATTCCCATTATTTTTTTCTCACTCGTTTTAGCAACACCGTTTATAAGCAGTATGCATGCCATGAACAGTAATTTCTTTGAGCAGGGAATGCACCAACGAGTTGAGCGCTTGCTCAACATCTTTAATCCTGTAATCAAGGTATTTAAAGCATGTGCAGTGAATGTGCAAGAAAATCCAGGCGTTGAAAATTTTCAAGCAAATTTTGAAGTGATAAACAACGCATACAAAAAACTCTGTAAAAAAATAGAAAAAGATCCGGCAATTCTTTTGGAATTCATGGAGCTTAAAGATACCGATCTGATCAAAGGAAAAATTAAAATAATTAAAAAATTGTTTGGTGATTTTAAGCAAGCAATTGAAGTTAGCAATCCGTTATGTCACTTACTTGACGCGCCGCAAGCACAGCATAGTCTTGAGCGCATTCTTGGCAATTTTATACAAAACAAACGCCATTGCGATGCCTTGGCTTGT
>JAFEAY010000015.1 GCA_018266175.1 Candidatus Dependentiae bacterium | reverse complement strand
TTTATAATTTATAACCTCAATCCTGCCATTATCAAAAGGAAAATATCATGCAAAACCAGTTATATATCTGTATATAACGATGGTTCCTTAGATGCAGGTGGAGATGGCGGGTCGCCATATAACCCACCTTTTCCTGAAGGCGGTGGAGTTGGGGGCGGTGAGCATTCAGGTACTGTTTCAACAATACCACAACAGTGCAATCCAACACCACTAATAGTAAACGTTTTGCCGCCCTGTACTAAAGGGAATGGTTTAGGATGGGAGCCAATTCTCCTTGAATCGTTTGTTTCATCTTTTTACAATTCACTTAATAATTCTCAAAGGGCGTGGTGGGACAACTTAAATAATGGACCTATTAAAGATAATCTACTTACATTCCTCTACTCCAATAATTTCACAGTACAATCTAAGTATCTAGTCAAAGATTTAATTGACTGGTTAATTGCAGAAAATAGTATTTCATTGAATGATATACAATACTTTTTAGCATTACCAGAGGCTGGAGACGGAAATTACGACCAATCTTATTGGGAAAATCCCAATGTAATATTTCAACAAATTCCATTACCAACACTTCAACAATTTATTCAATATTTTCCTAAAATAACTGTGTCCGGAGGGATTACCTTTATGCCAAGTAATCAAGTATATGAAATGGTAGGTGGTGCCCTTGGAGCTAAATATAATGAATCAAATTATAAAAACGCTTGTGCAATTAGAGCTTCATGGGCTTTCAATAATATTCAAGTTAATGGAACATACCCCTTTAAGATTGATGCCGGAACCGGTACTGAATATGGCGCCAATAATCTTTCTTATATTGTCAACGCAAAGGCTTTCAATGCGTATATGCACAAAAGGTTTGGTAACCCTACTCATTCTTTGACTGCGGCTCAGATAAATGGTAGTCGAACCAATTTGAACAATTTTCTGAAAAATTTGCGTAACCAAAACATTCATGGAATTTATACTTTAGTTACTAGCAGTGGTTCTTACACCGGCCATATAGATCTTATGACATTTGGAGAATGTCTTGGAGGGTATTCGCTTCCTGAAAACATATCAGTAATTGAAAAAATACAAATATGGCAATTACATTAAATAAAACACTAGTATACTTTGCAATTATTATTAGTAGTATTGGATGCTATACTACTAATGAAACGATTACAATATGCGGGAGAAAATATGACGTGTATAAAGAAACAGAGTATGACTATGAACAAAAATTAAACTCTACTGTGAATATTATTTGTTTTCGTAACTCCAAATTAATCGCCTTTGCATATCAAAGTTCTGGTTTCAGAAATAATGATAGTAATCTAGTGCACACAATAATAAAACACCAGAATGATTCATTATTAATCACGACAATTTTTCAAGAACAGGTATATGGATATCCATATCAAGCAACTCGTTATTATAGATGTTTGAAAAATGGGATAGTTATTTTATATCGAAATGGTAATCCCGATTTCATAATTACAAAAAAATCCGCGAGGAGGAATAAAAATAAAATGAAAAATGTAAGACTTAAGAATTAAGCCAACTTTAAATAAATCCAGAGGTGGTGGTGGCGGGTCGCCATATAACCCACCTTTTCCTGAAGGCGGTGGAGTTGGGGGCGGTGAGCATTCAGGTACTGTTTCAACAATACCACAACAGTGCAATCCAACACCACTAATTGTAAACGGTTTGCCGCCGTGTACTAAAGGAAATGGTTTGGGATGGGAAGTTATGGGAAGTGAAAATTACAATTATCATATAGAGGGAATAGAACAACCCTCATCCGTTATAGAGAATTGGGATATTCAAATTTTTCCACCACAAATACTTCCTACCTTTATAGAATATGACAGTAATTATCCAAAAGAGGAGAATGGATGCGAAATGGGCAGTTCGGCTGTTTATGAAATGGCAGGAGGTCCATTGTACATCTTGCATTTAAATGATCCAGTAAATTTTGGCAACGCATGTGCATTACGAACTTCTATTGCATTGACAAAATGCGGCATTACAATACCGCTTATTCGTGAAAGATTGGCTAATGTAAATTATAGAAATGTAACCAAATTGGGGTCTAATGGCAAGCATTATTTTATAACTGCGAACGATTTGTATTGGTGGATGATAAAGACTTTTGGCGTTCACCCTCTTTCTCATGTAGTGAAACCTTCTCAAAAAGGTAGTTTATTTGACCAAAAAAAATTACTGCTTCCTGAACGGTTCAGTGGCAGCTTGGATGAAAGAAACACAGAAGTTGGATCCTTTTACTGAATTGGGAGCAACAGAAAAAAGAAGAGGTTCGGTTACCTGAAAAACCCTAACGTTTGTAGGAATTTAAATCCCCTATTATCACCAATAGCGAGTGTAACTCCCGAGACCGCAGTTGGTGTTATCACCTACAGCAGTATTTAGAAATCGGCAAGTGCTTATAAGTTCCACGATAATATAACATTGAAGATTATATTTCGTAAATAACAGAACATGGCAAAATGATTAATGTGTCAATAAACATTGCGAAGACTAGTTACCTCCCAAACACTTTTCTCAAAATTTCC
>JAFEAY010000014.1 GCA_018266175.1 Candidatus Dependentiae bacterium | reverse complement strand
CTTGCTATTTAGCACTTTTAAATATTCTATTCTTGCATACTAATTTTTGTCCCATTAAACAATATGATTCCTTTTTGAATTATTCTTACCGTAATATTTCTAGCAAAGTTTTAAAATGTCAACGCCATATTTTTAAACATCGTCATGAAGAAATAAACTGTTTAAATTAACGTCAGCGTAAATAATGTGAGTTCTATATTGTAAGATATTCCGAGTCTCGTAAAATAAATATTTCCAACAGCTATAAGTTTTCAAAGGTCTTTCTTGTAAAATGCATTGAATTGAAAAGAGGATTGTCTGCTATTGCGTGTAACGTTGAGTATTTGCGAAGGCAGGGAATTCATCGCTGGTCCAGCCTGGTACAAATGTTCAATTGATAATATTTTGTTGAAGTTACCAACTAAAAGCCAAATTTATAAATGTCAGCCCGAGCCACTGCTGATAGTAGCACATAGCTGATGTTACATTGTCCAGCCCTGCTTTTGCAAATACTATTGTTGTAAGCCGTTTTCTTTTCTTGAAGAATTGAGTGAAATGTCAATTGCTACTTTCTAAATTTTCCTGTCTAATTTCAACTTTCTTGGCTGCCAGTAAAATCCATTGTCGTAATCTGTCCACAATAAACTTATGTGTCACACCAGAAGCAGTGTAAATATTAAGACCATTTTCAAAAAATCCAAGCGTTTTGTAGGTGTCAGCTTTTTTTAGGTCTTCTAGGTCAATCGAAAATTGCTGCACATTTTTGTCGTTTTTGTGATTTTTAAAAATAAATCTCTTATTAGTCAGAAATAATTTACCACTAACTGGTTCTGTCCCACTTGTATAGTTAGCAGGAGTCTGAAATTGTATTTTTTCGTCCGTGTCAAGGTCAACCGAAACAGCGTCAAGCACATATTTGGCAACTGAAAATTTGTAAAATAGAATAGAGTTGAGAATTCCTAAAATTACTCCTCCAACAAATCCAATTATCAAAGCTTCAGGAAAGCTAATGTTGTCAACCCAATAGCTGATGCCAGTCATAATTATAAAAAATGTCACCCCTTGAACAGCTCCATAATTAACTATTCGTTTCATGTAATTGTTCATGTCGCTCTAAAATATTTTTGAGGTTCGGTCAAATGTGCCTCGTCCTGATTTAGGTTGACTCTTTTTCACGTTATCCACAGCGGGATAAGATACCTGTGTTTTACGTTTTGCTTTTAGTTGTTCATCTTTGTTTTATCAGTTGAAGCAGACCTGGTGTTTAGTTCCGGGGAGATCTGAAGCCAGGAAGGAATAAACTGATGCTGTGGAATGATTCTTCATTTTGCTAAAGGTTGTCTTTAACAGGCAACCTTTTTTGTTGTCATTCTTCAGCCTATGCCTTTACCAAATCTCCCCATTGAAGTGCTTTACGGCGGTAAGTTTTCCAAACCCGTCTTAAAGTACCTGTGCATTGGTAAGCCTCGTGGGGTGTTAACCATTGCACACTTCTGTGTGGCCGCTGCCGGTTATAAAACTCAATGAACTTTTTAATCTCTGTTTTTGCTTCATCAATATTACAAAAATTTATTTGCCTGTCATCGGTAAATTCTTCCTTGATGGTTTTATGTACCCGCTCGGCTACTGCATTCTCCAGCGGGTCACCGCTTTGTGTCATGCTGATTTGTATCTGATGCTTTTGCAGCAGCTTTACGTATGCATGGCAACAGTATTGTACGCCTCTGTCGCTATGATGAATCAATGGCAGGGTCTTATCCTTTCTGCTTTTTACAGCCATTTTTAAAGCATCTATACAGCCTTGTACGCTTAATGATTCATGTACACAATAGCCAACTACTTTCCTTGAATATAAATCAGTAATCACACTCAGGTAACAAAACTTATCCTGTGGCTTTAGCCACAAATACGTGATATCTGATACCCATATTTCGTTACAACGCAATGCTGTAACGGATTCTATTAAATTTTTATAACGGTTAAAATGATGGTAACTACAGGTTGTTTTCGTTCTGCAACGTTTTGATTTGATGAGCAAATGGTTGTTTCTAAGCAGGTCAAAGAACTTATCCCGCCCCATTTTTATGTCGTGGGCCTTCATTTCTTTCAGGAGGCTTTGGTGCAGGTTTCTGCCGCTGCCCCGTTTCCATATTTCACGCTTCTTTTTGATTAGCCCAACAATAACTTCTTCCTTTACAGAGGTCCCGGCGTTTTGATGCAACTGCTTATAATAAGCCTGTTTACTTCGTCCAAAAACGCAACACATTTCGCTTACTTTTTCTTTTGGCCTTTGCTTTTGGAAGGAGTTGATTGTTGGGCACCATACTTTTTTACAATGTCGATATTGAACTTTTTCTCCGCAATCTCAATGGCATGTTGCCACAGATCGGCACGTAGCTCTGCCACCCGGAGCAGCTCTTTCAACTCTTTGTTTTCTTCTTCCAGCTTTTTGTCGTGGATGTTCTTTTTCATTTCGGCAAAGTTAGCAAGGGGAGCCGTTCTTTTTTCATACCCCCGCAGACCACGGCTTTGGTTTATCCAGTAAAGGATGGTGGCATTGCCCCTGATGCCATAAATCAGCGAAGCCTGGCGCTTATTGAGTTTACCACTCAATACTTCATTAACGATTTTCTGTTTAAAGGCTTCGGTGTAGAATAATTTTTGTTCACCTCGCCGGTTGGAGCTTTGTTTTTTACTCATTTTCTGTCCTGTTTTTAGTTGACTTATCCACTTTTTGGGAGTCAACCTATTTCAGGACTATACAATGACCGCTAACGTTCGAGTATTTGCGAAGGCAGGGAATTCATTGATTGTCCAGCCCGGTACAAATGCCCATTTGAAAATATGTTGTTGAAGTTATGAACTAAAGTTGAACATTGAACGTCGAGCCGGAACTACTGCTGATGTCTGCATATAGCTGATGTTACATTGTCAAGCCCTGCTTTTGCAAATACTTTTGTTGGGCGTTCGTTTTTATTTTTCAAAAAGGTAGGTCATCATGTTCATCTGAATGTATTCCTAAGTCGTACCACCCCGAAAGTTGTAGCCAACACTTTGGTGTTTCACCTTCTTCAAAAGATTTCCATCTTGCTAATGATACTCTTATTAAAGTACCCGCAGGAATAACTTCTACTGGCTCGTCTAGTCCTTTGTATTTAATACTTCGCCAACCGCTAGATGAAGGATATTGATATCTTACTCCTTTGTATTCTTTTTTTCTTAAATCTCTGTCGCTTATCCAAAAGCCGACACTATGTTCTGGAACTCCACCGTCCTCGTCAATATATCCACTGCCACTTGCAGTCCATTGAATTAAATTGTCAAAAAGGTTGTCAGGATGTCCACGCCAAATTGGGATTTTCCGCTTTTCTATAAAGTCTTTAATAGTAATGTCGTCCTTTAAGCTACCTTTTCGTGCTCTATTTTTCACAATGATATCTTCAACATGAGGCGGTACATTATGAGGACGTTCTGTAAATTCAATTTCCCATGCTTGCTTAGGTTCTAAATCGGTATTCTCGGGTTGATTATGTCCATCTTCATCAAGAAGCCTTACATATCTCCCTTTGAGAGTTAAGCCGCCGACACAAACTTGATTATTATTCATTTGTGTTTTAGAAAGAATTATGACAACTTCCTTCATAGGTGACTAATTTTGTAATTGAAAGTGTTTTGAAGTTTATCCGCCACAATAGAACGGTGGCAAGCCTCTGGATGTTCCTCGACACAGAAAAGTGCAATTCGATTTGCTCCAATATTGTCAAGATTGTCAAAAAACCTCTCAAAATCAAAGTTGCCTAATATTTTATTTTTGTATTCAATTATAAAGACCTTCCCTAATTCTTGTCTTTCGCTTTTAAGCTCTCCTTTTTCAGCGTCAATTTCTTTTTGCAATTCACGAATTTCTGTTGTTGGTGCTAAATCTTGAACATAGCCATATTTAATGCCTAGGTCATTCAGTTTTTCTTGAAGTCTGTTACTATTTATGAAGGAATACTTTGCACCTCTCACACCTCTACGTTGTCTTATATCGCAAAATGTATCAATATTGTTTTGGATAAGTTTATCGAAAAACTCTTTTTCTGTAGAGTTGTAAACACCGATTGTAAAAAATTCCATGCTTATTGATAGGCTTTTCTTGATGTAGCGTTTAAAGGATTACCAAACAAGTCAATTGCAGAAAGCCCTTTGTTAAGTTCGTTTATCACAGTTGCTTGGTCTTTAACTTTTCCGTTTTCGTCAATGTGTTTTAAAATAATATTGTCTGTGTTTAAAACTTTGCCAATTAATTTACTTCTGTGGCATTCACAAGGCTTACTCTCGCTACACATAATTACAACATTGATGTCTTTACTGTAAGCTGTTTTTAACCTTTCGATTCCATTAATGAAAAAATCCTTTGTCTTTACTACTTCGTAATCAACTTTTCCTTCACTGTCGTAACAAGATGTGTCTTTAGGTCTACCGCCAATATTGTCGCCCATAAAAACGTACTTTATTCCGTTACGGTCTAAAAGGAATTTAAGGTCATTTTGATTGTATTGCGGATTAAATTTTGAATATGGTTGGGAACGAACATCAATGAGGTATTCAATGCCAAATTCCTTCAGCAAAGCAAGAAAGTCTTCCGACTTTCTATTGCCGTGTCCGATAGTATAAAGTGGCTTTTTTGTCATACCTCAAAAATACGAATAATTTGTCTTTTCGATGCTCTTTAATCAACGGACTGCCGCTTTAAAATGCCGCCTAACGTTTGAGGCTTGCTGCAGTGCTGGTATTTGAAGCTTGTCCTGCCGGAACCGAAGCCCAATTTATAAATAAAATGTTGAAGTTGTAAACAAATGTTCAATAGAATTCCGTCCGCTGGAACCAAAGCCGAACAAAGATAAAATGATGAACTCTTATTCGTCTGCCAGCATTGTAGCAAGCCAATGTTGTATGAATTTGAGAATTATATTTAATTATTCTTCTGAATAAGGAATGATTAAAAAATAAGAATATGCTTTTTAAAATAATTTATTTCAATTTTAATTTCAGATATCCCAATTATTTTATTTAAAACTAAAAAAATTATTCAGAATAAAATTAGACACTCTAATAAAAAAGTCTGCCTCTCAAAATTCATTAATCGAAGGCAGATTTTTTTGAGCTTCATAATTCATCTCCATTTAACGTTGAATCACCATTTTCTTGATTCCTTTTCTGCCTTCATTTGTTATACCTTCCACAATATAAACTCCATTAGGCAACATGGATATATCTAGACTTATTTTTTTGCCAATAGCATTGAGTTTCTGAAAAACTCTTACTCCATGCTGATTATAAATATTTATTGTTAAACTAACAGCACTTTTCACTCCCTTTGAAGCTGTACTTTGCCCATCGTTGTCACCATAACTTATTGTAACAGTGGAAGAAGCCGGATTAGGATTTAGTCCCATTACAAAGCCCCCATAATTAGGTATTATTACAACTGTACGAGTAACAGTTACATTATTACATGTCGAAGATTGCTTTTTTAAACTTAATGTATAATATCCAGTAGAAGGAAAACTTATAATGGGAGTTGGTCCAAAGTATTGACTTGTCGGATTATTATTTGGAGGAGTTAGTTTCCATGTATAAGTAAATGGGCCATAGTCACTGCTAGTTTCGGATGCTTGAAAATAATATGAAATATTTGGATAACCTGCAATCAACTCTTCATTTGTTTGAGGGTCGAAGGGACCGGCGGGATAAGGAGGCTTTAATCCCAGTTCTACAGTTTTCAACCCATTTCCTATATTACAGCCATTAGCGTCAGTAATATTTACTACAATTGTATAAATTCCATAAGTTCCTTTATAGGTGCCAACACTAATTTCATTAGGTGTACTAGGATTAATTAAATTCACAGATCCGGTTGGAGATACTTGCCAGTTATATATTGCTCCGATAGTAAATGGAACGGTATATATTCCGCCACAAGCTTTTTCAGGGCCGGTTATTGATATTGGCAATGCGCAAATATCTTCGCAGGTATTTGTTTGCAAAATATTTTCCATCTCATTATAAATCCACTTTGCGTTACGTCGAGTATAATCTGTATGTCCAATATTATATTGTTGAACAACAGGGAAATATTCTTGAGCAATAAATTTATCCACCCTTGCGATACCAAGCCCATTTTGCACAAAGTTGAAACTGGTGTTAAGAGAAGTTCCTTCAGGAGCGTCTAAGGAACTAGTTGTGCTTACAAAAGAGAAAACATCCTGATTTATAGTTAGACTAAGTCCTGCATCGGCAAATACAATGGGACTAATCCAAAAGGGAGTTTGAGCTTCCAAGCCTCCAGAAAGAGCTGCACTAGCTCTTGACCTTATACTTTGAGTACCTCCAGGACTTCCATCCCAATTAACATAATTATCTGGATTTTGCTTTTGATCTTCTTTCATTGTCTTCCAGCCAAAGCCTATACCGAGAATTTTTATACGCCTTTCAAATTTGTAATTTAAAATTGTTGCTGATCCTGATACCGGTAAAGATTTTATATTTGTGTTAAGCCAATACTGAGAACCAAATATTATTCCTCCCCAAACTCTAAAAATTGCAAAAGTAGCATCCTGATTAGCCATTGAAATATTGCTTCCATCAAAAACATTTATACCACATTGACTTCCTTGTGATGTTGCAACAAATTTCCAAGGCCTTTGATTTGCAGGTAGATCAACCATTTGATGGTACACATTATTTGAGCCATTTAAAAAAGTATTAAAAACAGTACCCACACTATGATCCATTATTAATGGGAATGAGGGATTGGGTGTTGCGATATCGGTTGCTCTTGCCTTAAGCAATTGTTGGGTACTTGGTTTTTCATTTAATTTTAAAAAGTCATTTAAACTTTCTTTTTGATCCTTTATATATGTTCCTAAAACACTGGAATAGGCGAGGTCATATAAAAAATATTGAAATCCCAATGGCACATTTGCACCTTGATGAGGACTATCATGAGTTATTAGCAGTTTAGTATCAGTACTATTGAAATTTGCTCTTGTCATTTGTGCGAGGCAATATCTAGCAACAAGCCCACCCATACTTACACCTAATACTACATTTTTTTCTGTGCTGCCAATACTTGCTTTTTGACTATTAACCCACTCAATTACTCTTTGTAACATTAGAGCATTGTCTTGTATGCTACGCATTGTGTTATAATTTACAAAAACAAGGTCATAACCAGCAATATCATCTAAATCATGCATAAAATCATAATTATAAGGTATAGGAGCATTGAAAAGTTTAACCCATTCTCCATTTTCTGTTTGATTTAAATTGTCTATCCTTATCAAATTCAACAAATTATATCCCAAATCTTCTCCGTAATTATTACCAAGGAATTTAAACCCACTTTTTCCGTTAACATCATACCCTTCAACATATATTAGTGGTTTGCGCAATTTGCGTAAAGCGGGGTTTGAATAATTGCGAGTGGGATTTCTTAAACTATAACGAATTTGAAGTTTATCTTGAAAATCGCTATAAGCAGAAGCATTTGGAAGGGTTTTAATATCAATAGTTGTTTTGTAAGGATCGGTATCAATATATCTTTCAGCCGTTATATTTTTCACTTTTACATTAATACTACTATTGCAATACAGTGTTAGCCCATTACTTAATGTTGCTTTAAATACCACTGGCTTTACCCCGGTACTATCAGAATAAGTCTTAGATATTCCTGCCGAAGTAATTTTAATGTACCCTAAACCATCTTTAAAATCTACATATAAACCCGTTAAGCTGGCAGAGGTATTTGTAAAATAAAGATCCGTACTAAATTTTAGAGTAACCGTATTAATAAATTACCTTTCTGAAACAGAAGCTGCAAAAAGATTATTGGTTTGATATGGAATTTGGGAACGGCCAGCTACGTCGTAAAATTGTTGGTTTGTTAAGGTTAATAAATTAGAACTAAGAGAATTTGGTTTAAGCGATGCATATTGTCCATAAAGTACGGCCACAGTTGAATTGCCTTTTGACCTACTAGTATCAATTAAGTTATTAACAGCAGGTAATGAAATCATTTGAGGAAAAGAAGATATTATTTTTGATGTTCACAAATCAGAGTAAGCATATCGCCAAATATCTAAGTTTTCAATATTATTACTGTCGCTCAACAATCCGTTAAGACAATTTAAAGGCAAAAACATACTACCATACTCTTGCAAATATCCTGTTGGAATTACCGTCTTGTTTATGTTAAAGAAAATGCTATCCAACTTATCTCTTAAAGGATCCCCAGATTGACCAAAAGAAACTATAGATAAAAATATTGTAATCAGACTAAGTAAAAACTTTTTCATATAGGAGTATTTAGGTTAATTAAAGTTTTATATCAAATCGTCCATCGGTGATATAAACAGTGTCACAACCCAGTTTAATTGCATTGAAGTTAAAAGTACCACTAATTATTCTGTTGTTTACATTCAAGTTAGTAATTACTCCTAAGCCATTTGCAATAACGGTTGTATCAAGACTCCCCATTCCGCACCCTGGTATTATGTCTATCCACCCAACAGAATAACTAAGTTTTGACGGGATTTCAAAATTGCCAACAGAAGAAATATCGCTAAATAGTAAATAAATTGATCCAACTATTTGGCGATCCTTAAATCTATTGGCTTCAATTGACAAAAATGGCCTTCCCTGCAAATCGTAATCATAAATAACATGAGGGTTAGCACGTCCCGTACCATTATATCCTTTAGGAACAAACACTTTCCCGTTAATTCTACACCCAAAAGTTCCGGCACCTGTATGAGTAGCTGGGGGCAATTGTTCTTCTATTGTGTCTGTTTTTTTGCAGGAAAGAAAAAGTATTAATAATAAGGGGAATAATAATGCTTTCATAAGTTGGGTTTTTAATTGTATAAAGTTACTTTTATTTTGAGGCAATAATATTTTTTTGCAATATTTCTTTTCCTTTTTTATTAGAAAATATATTTATCTTTTCCAAAAAACGATAATTCAAAAAATATAATTTTAATTAACCATTTAATATAAGTCAAACCCCTTTTCTATATTTCTATTTTCTGATAGCAAACATTCGACTTACAAGTTGTTTTAACTTCTAAAAAAGTTAATTACTTTGTTTGAACGAAAACTTTTAAATAATGTTCAGCAAATACAATTCTTATTGTAGGTCTTATCAACAAAATTCTTAAAAAGAATGGGTATCACTATAAAAAAAATTCTCCAAAATCCCCTATTACAATCTTATTTAATAAAAATATTTCAGTTCTTATTTCTAAACAATATATTATGTCTGCCCTAAACTTTGTCAGAATTGTGCAGCGAAGAAATAAATATTGTAACTATTTAAAAAGTCTATTACAATTTCATATAACGCCCGGGGCTTTATGCAGGTGGGGATTAGTATTCCTTCAGCCCAACCGACGGTAAGCCCATTTTTTATTTGATTGCTGAAAGTATGAATAAATGTTGATAGTAAAATGTCTGCCTACCGCTGCCCAACAAAGAACTACTGCCCAACGAGTTCCGTCCCGCCCCACTTGCATAAAGCCCTTG
>JAFEAY010000013.1 GCA_018266175.1 Candidatus Dependentiae bacterium | reverse complement strand
TATACACCATTTGACGGCATCTGCCTTACCGATACATTCCAGTTAGGAGAAACCATATCAGGTGAACAACTATTTGATGAAATGTTCCCTCAAAATAGCAAGCGGGTACAGCAACAGCAAAAAGCACCACTGAGAATTATCTTTGGCAACCCACCTTATTCCATAGGCCAACGGTCGGCCAATGACAATGCCCAAAACCAGTCCTATCCAAAATTGGACAACCGCATTGCCACAACTTATGCAAAAGCATCTTCCGCAGGTCTAAACAAATCATTGTACGATGCCTATATAAAAGCCTTTCGATGGAGTACCGACCGTTTGGGAAAAGATGGCGGCATTATCTGCTTTGTGAGCAATGGCGCTTGGTTGGACGGCAATAGCACAGATGGTTTCCGCAAAGAAATTGAAAAGGAGTTTTCTTCCATTTATGTTTTCAACCTGCGCGGCAACCAACGCACCAGCGGCGAACTGAGCCGCAAAGAAGGCGGAAAGATTTTTGGCAGCGGCAGCCGCACACCCATCGCCATTACATTGTTAGTAAAAAAACCAGTATATGCCTAAAAGCATCAATCCCATCCAGTCACCGAGAAAACCTCGTTAGCTGCAACTTCTAAAGAATGCTTACAAATTCAAATAACTTTGAAGAAAACAGTTATTTCCATTTTGGAAACAACTGCAGAATAGAAAATATTAAATGACGGAATTAAAAAAGATATACTGTTTTATCGATGAGGGCGGCGATAGCTCGTTCTATGCATCAGGCAAAAAATTGCTTGTAGGTTCAGGGGGATTTCAACCCAATCTGAATTTAGGAATGATAATGTTAGAAGATAAAAAAGGTATCCAGGATAAAATTTCAAATTTCATTGATGGATTGAAAAATGACCCACTATATAATTCTATCCATTCCTTCAAACAAGAAAATTGGTATCTGCACGCAAGGGGTGACCATTCAGAAATAAGGTCAAAGTTTTTTGAGCTTTTGAGGGAATTGGAAGGCTACAAATCTTATTTCGTTATTGGAAGAAAGAGATTAGGCACATTTCAGAACAAACACAACAGTAACGAAAGAGAATTTTATTTTGACCTTATTTACCATTTGTTGAAGGACAGGTTAAGGGAAGAGGATTGCCAATATCAGATTTTCTTATCGGCAAGGAAAAAAAGTACACAGGAACATTTAGGTGCTGCAATTGGTAAAGCGATCGAAAGGGATAATAAGCGCAGAAAGATATCAAAGGATATAAAATTCAAGTTCGACATTGTAAGGAGTGAAGACACATTAGAATTAAGCATTGTAGATTATTTATTATGGGCATTGAATAGGTACATAGTACAAAAAGAAGAGCGTTTCTTTAAAGCCTTACAACACAGGTACAACCTGATAATTGATGTATATGATGTAGAAAAATTCAAGCTAAAGATGGGAAATTATTATCATAGGGGCAATCCCTTTTGCATCGAAAATGCCAGCGAATTTAGAACGGATGGATATGTATAAAAACAAAAAAAGTTCTTATAAGCCTCGTGTCAATACTGACAACCCCCGCAAGGTGCGAGTTATAGAGCCTATAAAAACCGACACAAAGTTATGCACTTTCTGTAAATATACAAGAAAAAAATTTGGTCATATCAAAGAATTATACTAAAAAAATTATCAAAATCATTGAAAATCAGCGATTAAAGCCCCAAAATTATGAGCAAGCAAAAAGAAGATACCAAAGCAACCATTTATTACCACGACATTGGCGACTACCTGAGCCGTGAGAAAAAACTGAGCATCGTGGCCAAGTATGGTTCCTTTACCCACCTGCCTATGCAAACCCTTGCGCCCAACGACCACGGCGATTGGCTGAGTTTGAGGAATGATAATTTTGGGAGTTTTATAGCTTTAGAACCTGAAAAGAAGTTCGATGTTTTAACTCCCACATTTTTTAATACCTATGCAATTGGTGTCGCTTCAAATAGGGACGCTTGGGTGTATAATTTCTCGGGGAAGTTAATCGATGAAATGATGTATTCATTTATTAAGTTCTACAATAATCAAGTTGCTTCTTTCCAGAAAAAATATGCGTCAAATCCGAAAATTGAAGTGGAAGATGTTGTTGATGCTGACCCGAAAAAAATTAGTTGGACACGTGCTTTAAGAAGAGATGTGAAAAACAACATACATCATTCCTATAATGCGAAGGAAAAAATTCCATCAATGTACCGTCCATTTATAAAACAGCATTTATACTTTCATAGACCTTTTATTGAAAGTCCAGGCTTGAGTTCAATATTGTTTCCATCAAAAGAATTTAAAAATCTTCAAATATCTTTAACAGGGTCAGGGGCAAGCAAGGATTTCACAGTTATAATGACTAACGTGGTTACCAATTTAGATATGGTTGAAAAATGTCAATGCTTTGTGAATAGCTTTAAAGCAGTGTTCGTCAATCATTCCAAACGCATCAGCGATTATTTTGAGATGTCGTGTTTCAATCTAATTGTACAATACTATCGCAGAAACAAATATAAAAT
>JAFEAY010000012.1 GCA_018266175.1 Candidatus Dependentiae bacterium | reverse complement strand
GTTGAACAAAATGCAACGCTTACCTTGCGTAATATGGCAATTAATGCCACGCGCAATAACCCCCTGGTTCCAGTTTTGAGATGCGGTGGAAATTCGGCACGCATAGCACTTGATAATGTCAGCGTGGGGCTTGCGAATGACTTTGTTTTTGATAAGGGAAGATTGTTTATTCATAACGATGTGGTGATGACCGGTACTCATACTTTTATTTATAAATCAGCAATGCCGCTTTTCGTTGATAGTTCAGGTATTTTAACGTTTGATCTTGGAACTGGATTTTCTTTTGCTCCAACCTCAACAGATCAACGCTTGTTTGTGCTCAAAGATGCCACAAGCGGTCTTTGTTTTAATGGATCTACTTTTAATGCAACAAGCACCGGTGTGCGCTTCACTAAGGGCAATATCTTTTTTGATAACAAGGTAGTAATTAATACTAAAACCGATGTTGAAGTAAGGGGTGCAACAGTATTGACCTCAACACGATATGGAAATGGCTTAGAAGCGCAGTCCTGGAGTCGTGATGGGAAATATCTTGTTGTAGGGGGAGCTTTTCCAGATCCAGTTGGAAGTGATTTAACAAAGGGAGAGTATATTGTTTTATACCGCTTTACAGGATCTACCTTGGTAACCGTGACAAGTCAAAGTTATTCAAATAACATTGCTGGACAGGTTGGCGGAGTTGAGTGGAGTCCTGACGGACAGTTTGTTGCTGTAGGAGGAGAAAGGCCAAGTGCTGGGTTAGGCGGCTTTAATAATACTGACGTATTACGAGTATATAAATTTACAGGATCATTATTAACTCCTGTTACGAGTGCTGCATTTCCAAGTAACACTTCAGACCGAACGCGTGTGAGATGGCGTCCAGATCAACGTTACATTGCTTTGAGTGGTGAAGTTGGTCCAGGGATGGATCTTTTAATTTATCGTTTCAATGGTTCTAGTTTAACCTTGACAACCAGTAGGAAGTATTCGAGCACAAATGGTGTTGATGATGCTGCGTGGAGTCCAGATGGTCGATTTTTAGCGATTGGTGGTGAAGGCCCTATTTCGAATGGAGCATCTGGATTTGCTAATACTAATGAGCTTCGTATTTATTCGTTTAACGGCTCAACACTTACGCCCGTTACGAGTCAGGCGTACGGGGGAGGTGCTGGTACAGTCTATAGTCTTGAATGGAGTCCTGATGGCAAATTTCTTCTTATTGGAGGATCTGGTGCTACAAGCGGTTCTGGTGGATTTGCCAATACGCATAATGTTCGTTTGTATGCTTTCAATGGCACAAGTCTAATGCCGCGTGCAAGTTTTGATGGGAAGGCTCCTGTTGATTGGCATCCCAGCGGATTGTTTGCAGCTGTGCAGAATAATGCTGGCAATGCTCTAGAAGTTTTGCGTTTTGATGGTGCAAGTTTGACATCGATCGCATCTGTTTCAGGAGGGGCTTTTATCGATTCAGAAATTCTGTGGGATCCTTCAGGATCTTTTCTTACTTCAGGTATGGACGATGTTACTCTTTATACAACTAATTTTTCTAATCCATTATCACAGCAGTTTTCAAAAGCTATCATATTTGGTGACAATGCTGCAGGAAGTGCTTCAAATTGCAATGTTGAGGTGCTTGGTGGAGCGCATGTGACGATTAATGGCGTTGTGAGTGATGATTCGGCGTAAGCGCAGTACTTACGCATAAAGCGATTATCGTTTAGCTGTTCTTTTGCTTTGTGTTAATAAAATCCCCGAATAGAGCATCTATTAAGATGCTCTATTCGGGGATTTTTTGTTTAAGTTGTTCAAAGACTTTCAGATGCTCGTTAGCATCATATTCTTGAAAATTCCAAGGAGTTGCAGGTGGATTTTTGAAATTATGTTTCAATTCCCATGCGGAACCGTCTTTAAGCATAAATTTGATACTACATTTGCCAGTTGCTTCCAATGTTTCAGGATCTACTTCACCTGTTGTTTCTACTATTAATTTCTCAAGTACAATTGTATCCGGGTATTCACCATAAATTTTGCGTAAGGCAGTTTCAAGTGGGTGTAAGTTTGGATTTTTCAAATTTACTCGAAGTGCTTCAAGGGTAAGGTTCAGATCATTTTTTCCTGTGAGTTGATCTATAATAATTTTTTTTGTTGACTCACGATTTTGTTGGTTGAGTAGTGCATGGCGAATAAAGTCTATTATTTTTCCTTGTGAAAAATTGCCCTGTGTATCATTGAGAATAATTTCTTGAATGAAGTGTGTTGTATCACGATGAATCATAGAAAGCAGCGCTGGAAAAAGTTCTGAAATACTTGTTTTAAATACAATTAACGGCTCTTTAGATTTTTCTTTTTTACTGGCGTTTTGATGTGCCGAATCTGCATATGAATAGAGATGAGAAAGATTGGATGCATGAGTTTTTGAAAATGTTAGCCAATTTTGTAAACCTTTTTTACGGTCTGACCATGCTGTTTTACTTGCTTTATCGAGAAGTAATTGGGCATTCGGAAGTGTTCTTAGATCAAAGTTCATTAAGTTAACTGCATCATCTTGCCCCAAAATAGGCTTTATCTCCAGAGGGACATTAATTCGTGCTGGATATATTAAAATGTTTTTTACACCGTTTTTTGTTTGTTTTGAGAGTGTTCCTTGTTTATTACGCAATATTTTTTCATAGGTAATAATAGGCTTATTTTCACGTTCATGTTTTTTTAAAAAAACTTTTCCAATGATAGTGATATCGTCGTCAGGATAAAGTGTCTGAATTTTTATGCCGCCCGGTAAAATTATTTGGGGGATAGTTTTGTTTCTATGAGCTTGAAGTAATTCATTCTTGCTTGCATGGAGCGTGGAAAGGAGATTGTTCAAAGCTGTTTTATCAAATGTTTTTATATGTTTTGCATACTCCATTAAAGTCTTAAAATCATAGCGTCCAGAGGTTCCCATCTCCCCGACCGATGCAACAATGTATGGAAAGTGAAGTTTGTAAGGAAGAAGATTTTGGTTAATATCGATCTTTCTATGAGACACTTCTAAATTGACTCCTCCAGCATAGCAACTTGATACCATCACAACACCGACGGTAAGGTTGGTGTCAAAAAAAGTTAGAAGGTCACTAAAAACATCAAGTGGTAAATCTGCGATAGCTTCTAATTTATATCCATGACCGCTTAAAAAAATGTCCCAAATAGGGTTGTAATGTTTAATTTTTTGAGCATTAAAAATATGTTTAAAATCATAAGCTTCTACGAATGGTAAGCCTTGTGGAAATAAGTCTTTATAGCTTAAAATTTTATGTAAAAGTTGCTCATACTCATCGGGATCGCCATCTATAGGAAGCAGGTGATTGAGGTCTTCTAAGGGCTCAGTATTAAAATAATCTTTTTGTTGCTGACTTAGAGTTTTTGGCAATGCAAGAAGTAATTGTGTTTCAGGAACAAGAAAGAGATCCCAATCAGCGTTTAAAAGTGAAATATCGCTTAAAACCTCTGAATTCGTGTTATTGCGCTTGCGATAAATAATATTGTGCAGGAGGCTATGGCTCACAATAATAGGAATAGTTTTTGCGTTGAGAGCGTTAATAAAATCATAAGAAACGGGATAAATTTCTTTTTTTGAAGGGGATTCATTTTCTGATTCATCATCCATGAAAATGCATAGAGGCATGTGAAGTTTTGCTTCTTCTAGAGCTTCTTGTTCAGCTTGGGCTTTCCATTTCGAGCGTTTTATCTGGGTTACTTGTGCTCGAGCACGAGAAGCTTTTTTTTGTTGTGCTGACCACCGTACACTTCTATGAATTTTGAGTTGCTCCCGGTGTTTATGAATCGGTTCAGCTTTTTTGCTCTCTATTTTAATTAAAAAGTCTTCATGTTCGTTTGGATTTTCGTTTATTTCAATAATAGATTCACTCTTATGTACATCCATTGCTTTGCAGGTGCCCGAAATAAATGATAGAGAGCTTATTCCAAAAAATAAGATAATCGCTAAAAATTTTATTTTCATACTGTTACCTATTTATCTTGTGAAATGTTTAAATAAATCAATGTATTTTATTTAATTATATTACAACTGAAAATAAAATAACAATAAATAAGGTGTGCTTGTTTATGCTTTCGTGAAGCTCAGGTTCAGTAATTGGGCAGCTTTATGAGATCTTGCCCATTTTATGATCTCGTTTATACTGAAATGCCCAATGAAATTTGATTTAAAACTGGTATAAAGCTGGTATTAGGAAGCGATGATTAACTACTTTTTTAAAACTTATGGCTGTCAAGCCAACGTTGCAGACTCTCAAGGCCTTGCAAAGTTTTTGGATGAACTTGGCTGTAAAGAGGTGCAAAACGAAGAGCAAGCCGACCTTGCTATTGTCAATACCTGTGCGGTACGTGACAAGGCAGAGCAGAAACTCTTCTCGTACCTTGGTGAGCTTGCCGAGCATAAAAAAGCTCGTGCTTATATGAAAATTGGGGTAATTGGATGTGTTGCCAGTTATAAGAAAAAAGAGATTTACCAGCGCTTTGACCTCGTTAACTTTGTGTATGGGGCTCGTGAAGAGTATGACACTCTGAAGGCATATTTGATGGATGCCGTCGTGAATCTTGAAACAACCAAGCAAATGTTTCAGAGCGCCCCTGATTTAAATGTTAAATCGGGTGGTCAAGATCGCGATGTTAAAAAAGTGGTACAGTTTAAAAAATTATTAAGTACACCTCGTTTTGTATCGTTGGGCCTTAAGAAAGCTGAAAAGAAAATTGCGGACAAACCGGGTGCTGAAAAGCCTTTAGAAGTAAACCGTTCATACGTGAATATTATGACCGGGTGTAATAAAGCATGTGCATATTGCATTGTTCCATTTACACGTGGTGGCGAGGTGAGTTATCCAATGGCTCAAATTTTGGACCGTGTTGCTCATGATATTGCCAACGGCGCTAAAGAAATTACGCTTATTGGTCAAAATGTTAATTCTTATATCGATCCAGAAACAGGCCATAAATTTCCAGAACTCATGCGACGTGTAGCAGCAATTGAGGGACAATTTTGGGTTCGATGGATCAGTCCTCATCCTCAAGATATGACGCGAGAACTTTTTGAAGTAATTGCTCAGCATCGCGATAAGCTTCCTGGGTATGTCCATTTTCCTGTACAATCGGGATCAGATCGCATTCTTGATTTGATGAAGCGTAACTATACAGCAGCACAGTATCTTGAGCAGATTGGCTGGATTCGTGAGCTGCTTCCTGGTGCAACAATTTCAACAGATATTATTGTTGGATTTCCAGGAGAGACTGAAGAGGATTACCTGGCTACGCGTGAATTGATGGAAAAAGTTAAGTACGATTTAGTTTATTCTTTCATTTACTCACCACGGAAATATACGCGTGCTGCAAATATGGAAGATACAAGTACCTATCAAGATAAACAAAAATGGCTTGAATTGTTGCAAGAACGCCAAAAAGAGATCTGTTTAGAAAAAAATTTACACAATATTGGAAAAACTTTTACATGTTTAGTTGAAAAACGTGTCGCACATGATAAACTTCTAGCAAGAACTGAAGGTAACGTTCGCGTACACTTTCAAGGATCTGACGATATGATTGGAAGTTTTGTTCAATTGTGTATACAAGAAACAGGTCCCGTTAATATGGTTGGTGTTCTTGTTTAGCCTTAAAGCGGCTTTGAAATAAGTAAAAAAAAGGCGGCATAGCCAAGTGGTAAGGCAGGGGTCTGCAAAACCCCGACCCCCAGTTCGATTCTGGGTGCCGCCTCCAAATTTTGAAATCATGAAATGTGCCGGGGTGGCGGAATAGGTAGACGCAAGGGACTTAAAATCCCTCGGGACAAAATCCCGTGCCGGTTCGAGTCCGGCCCTCGGCACCATCCTACCTACTACATGGCTACGGATGACAGGCCAATTTGGCAAGCAGAGTTTATTCTCGATATAATCGAGGAACAAGCTGTCACACTATAATTTTGAATCCTGCTCATTCTGGACGCTTCGTCGGGGCTTGAGCAATAAATAGAGTGTTTTATCACTTCGACAGGCTCAGGATAAACTCCGCTTTACTCTCTCCGAATCTATTCAAAAAACGCATTGTATTAATTTTTGCAAGTAATGTTGTAGTCAGATATTTTAGAAAAATATTTCTCCAAGAAGACAGAATACTCGGAAAATCGATGGCAATACTTGACAAAAGTTATTGGATGAACAATTCTGTCTTTGATAAAGAGATTTGTTTGTGTTGACGTGTGTTGTGTGGTTTCTAACGTTTAAATCCATCCTTAGGATGAGGAGTTTGTTATGAACAAGGCTTCGTTAATCGAGCAAATGGCTAAAGAAACAAAACTTTCTAAAACGATTTGCAAAAATGCTCTTGAATCTTTCATCAAAGCTGTTGAAGGCACCTTGAAAAAAGGCAAATCAGTTGTTTTGACCGGTTTTGGTACCTTTACCGTTATGCGCCGCAAAGAGCGTGTTGGTATTAATCCAGCAACAGGCAATAAGATGAAAATTCCTGCAAAGAAAGTTCCAAAATTCAAGCCAGGCAAAAAGTTAAAAGACATCGTAAGCTAAAAGTAATTTTAAGCTCAAAAGTCTTCGGCAGGAATAGTGCTTTCACGTTCCTGCCTTTTTTCATTGATGTTTATTATTATTGATATTCTGAATTTTTATCCAGAATAGTATTGAATTTTGCATTGTGTCTTTGTTATCTTGAAAATGTAATATTGAAACATAATTTTTAAAAATACAGGGGAGATGTCATGGCGGTTGAATCACACGTTGCTTCATTTATGGATCAAATTAAAAGTTTCTGGAATTCCTTTGATCTGAAAACAGTATCAGAGAAAATAGGCGGTTCATCGGCTCAGGCAGTTGAAGCAATCATCTTTTTTGGACTGAGCTTTGCAGCTGGACTTGTCTTGAAAAAGTACCTTAAAATTATTTTTGTTTCCTCGATTATTGCAGCGCTTTTGGTTTTTGCGTTGCATTACAATAACATGGTAACGATCGATTGGTCAGCGATTAAAGGCCTTTTTGGGTTTACTCCAGAAGTTGATGTTCAAACAATAGCAAAAATTATGGGAATGAGTTTGATTGACTGGGTAAAGCTTAATGTTTTAGCAACAGTGACCGTGGTGATTGGCTTTTTGTTGGGATATCGACTTGGCTAAAAAGAGCGCACGGTAATCAGGCTTAGATTTCTTATGATATAAAAAAGGTAGGGTACATGAACCATCGGGGGATGGCGCAGGCAATTTATACGTTGCTCGGACAAGAAGAGCGCATCAAGCGTAATCTTCAGCAAGACCCTGTGGTTACACTCGTGGATGCCTTATTGTACCAAGCAATTGTGGTGAATGCTTCCGATATTCACCTTCAACCAAGTGATACTCATGTGCGAGTTCGCTTTCGTATTGATGGCGTGCTGTATGACCAGCAGCCAATTCCGATTCTTTATCAAGAGCAAGTGATTGCTCGCCTTAAGGTTCTTGCTGCAATGGATATTGCCCAGCATCTTCTTCCGCAGGATGGTAAGTGTAAAATTCATGTAGCACTTACCAATCAAGATCAAACAAGCATCGAGAGGTTTATTGATATTCGTGTGGCAACTTTTCCATCGCTCTATGGCGAAAAAATGGTTCTCAGGCTTCTTGATCGTGATGAGCGATTGCTTACATTGAGCATGCTAGGTTTTTCCGATGCGATGTACGGTCAACTTTTATCAATCATTAAGCATCAGCATGGGCTTTTTTTAGTAACTGGACCAACAGGTGCTGGCAAGACAACAACGCTCTATGCTGTGCTATCAGCGCTCAATAAGCCTGGAAAAAATATTGTTACTATGGAGGATCCTATCGAGTACGAGCTTGAAGGGATTACGCAGACGCAGGTTAATCTTAAAACCGGTTTCAGTTTTGAAAATGGGCTTCGTTCGCTGGTTCGACAGGATCCCGACATCATGATGATTGGTGAGGTGCGTGATATTCCAACGGTGCACATTGCCGTTGAAGCAGCTCTGACAGGACACTTGGTTTTGAGTACATTGCATACTAATGATGCTGTTGGTGCGCTTTCAAGGCTTTTGGATATGGGCGTTGAGCCTTTTTTGATGAGTGCAAGTGTCATTGGAGTTATGGCCCAGCGGCTGGTACGTGTTTTGTGTTCTGCATGCAAGCAAAAAGTTGACGCTCCTGCAAGTATTCAGGAAGCGGCAATACGCTATTTAGGCCGATCGTTGACCGATTGTTATGTTCCGGTTGGTTGCCGCGCGTGCTTTAAGCTTGGATACAAAGGTCGAACTGGTGTTTTTGAGTTACTTGTTGTTGATGACCGCATCAAAGAAATGATCATAAAAAAAACATCACCTGCAGAGATTAAAACCTATGCGCAAACGCAAGGTATGATTTGCTTATTTGCTGATGGATTAAGAAAAGTTGAACAAGGGATCATCAGCCTTGAAGAACTTTTGGCGCTTATTCAGGAATAAAAAAGCCCCAGGCTTTTGACCAAGGGCTTTGAGATAAATCTAAAAATTCTTAGTGGATATTTGAAGTCCATTCAACAGGATCAACTTGTACACCTTGTACGAGCATTTCCCAATGTAAATGATAACCCGATGCATAGCCGGTCATGCCAAGGCGACCAATTGGGTTTCCTTTTTGAACAGTGTCTCCTACGTTAACATCTCCAAAATCTTCAAGATGCGCGTAGAGTGTAAAAATACCAAGGCCATGGTCAATAACAATTGTGTTGCCGGTCATCAAGAAACGGTCTTTGATGACTATTTTGCCATGCTGTGCAGCCCATACAACAGAGCGGGGTTGGTTGACTAGGTCAAGCCCTTTGTGATGATAGCGGCCACGCTGTGGGGTTGTTCTGACTTCGCCAAACGGTGTAGTAACGCGTTGAACTTCGATTGGGTATTCAAACGGGCCATTCCAGAGCTTTTTCTTTGGTGAATCCTGAACCCATTTATTAATTGCATCGCGCAAGATCTTGGTATTCATGCTTACCTCTTTTTCCTGCTCAAGCTTTTCTTCTGATACGGTGAATCCACGTTGTTTTTTAAATGCAAAAGGTTTTACTTGGATAGCGCAGGTAAGCTTAAGCGAATTACCGACAGCATCAGCAATTTCAGTTTGAGGTGTTACTTCAAGTGATTTTTCTTCGCAGTCGATGGGAATAAAACATTCATACAGTGTTGAGCCTTCAGATTCTGGATAGAAAAAATAGTCTTTGGATAAGAATGAAATGCGTCCTTGGGCTATTGGCTTATTCAATTGCATTTTTAAATGCAATGTTTTGCCTTGTTCTACGGTGTAACGTGGTTCAAGGTATTCAGCTTTGAGGGGCAAATTATCAACATAGAACGTTACTTTTTCATGTGCTTGATTTTGGTTGTAACTTGAATCAGTTGCTTCTACTTCAAAAGTATGAGGGCCATTTTCAAGATTTCCCAGGTCGATTGAAAGTGGAGACTCAAAGAGTTTTCTGCGAATAAATTTTGCTTCACCAAGATCATACTCTTTGCCATCAAGCCAAGCGGAGAGCGTTTTCACTTTGTACGTTCCGGTTGATTTTATTGCGCAGGAAAGTTTTTCTGCATATGAACCTTGATGAACAAGGCCAACAAAAGATATTTCTGGGGGAGTATTATGCGTAAAATAATTTACCGTTGAATTGCCAATCCAGGCAACAAGAGCAAAAATTGGGAGTGCGAAGAAAAAATATTTGATTTTGTTAAGCATGCAGGACTCAGTTTTTAAAGGTGGTTTCTACTTTTTTGGACACCCATTAATATAGCGATTTTTAGTTTCTCGTAAATGAAAAAGAGGATTATTTTTCCAGGACATTCGGGTTTGTTCGCCAAGCGAGTTGTTTTTGTGTATCGTTTTTATGTGGAAAGAAGCTCTTAATTGTTACATGGTGGTTGTAATGAGTACCCAAAACCTTGAATCTACAATAAAAGCATTGCCAAGTACGCCTGGTGTTTATCAGTTCAAAGATGAACAAGGGCAGATTGTCTATATTGGCAAAGCAAAAAATTTGCGAAAACGTGTCATGAATTATTTGCAACGACAAGGGTACGAACTTAAAGCAGATTTGATTTTAGAAGCAAGTGTCCAGCTTGAATTTATTGGAACAAAAACTGAGCTTGAAGCTATGCTGCTTGAAGCTCGTCTCATACAATCACACCAACCAAAATTTAATGTCTTACTCAAGTCTGGTCAGCCATTTTTATACATTCTCATTACGTCGAGCAAAACTCCTGAATTAAAATTAGTGCGTACCCAGCAGCTTAAGGGGAGCTACTTCGGTCCCTTTCTTGAAAAAGGACCAGCGCGTAAAGTGTGTGACTTTTTGCTTAAAACATTCAGACTCAAGCTTTGTAAAAAAAAGATTGAAAACGGTTGCCTAGATTATCACATGGGGCTTTGTTCCGGTTCATGCCGTTACGACTTTGACCAAGGGGCTTATGCTCAGCGTATGGAGCTCGCCCGTACCGCGCTTAAGCAAGGGCATGCTAAATTCTTAACCTATTTACAAGAACAAATTGAAGCTTCTAATCGCGAACAAACATTTGAAAGATCTCGTGAGCTTTATGGTTATTATAAAGCCTTTGCAAGCGTTTTTGATGCACTCGATGCAAAGGGAACGAGTAGCAGGAAGCTTGATCGAAAAGATATTTGGATTTTGACCAGCGATCGTCGTACGCTTTATTTATTTGATGAAATTAATGGTGCTTTTAAAAAACGAGAAGTTTTTTATTTTCCCTTTATCGATGATATAGATTATGGGCAAGAGCAGGCTTATTCACAGCTAACGCTTGAGCATATGACCAGCTTTTATCGAACTCATGTTCCATCAGCGACTATTTTTGTAAATTTTGATATGAATGAGCATGAGCGCGAATTGCTTGAAAAATTTGTTCATGAGTGGCATCAGCTAAGCTACGATGTTTTTGTTACTCAGCCAGGTGAAGGGCACGGTGCCGCGTTGTTGCGCTTGGGTAGGCTTCATGCTCAGCAGGATGAAGAAAAACGACAATCTTTGGGCAGGCAACTGCGCGTGTTACTCAAGTTACCCTTTGAACCAAAAGCAATTGATTGCTTTGATATTTCTCACAAGCAAGGGATGTTTATGGTTGGTTCCTGTATTCGTTTTAAAAATGGTGAGCCGGACAAAGCATTTTTCAGAAAATTTCATATCAAAACAGTGCATCAAATTGATGACTATGCCAGCTTGCGTGAAATCGTTGCCCGGCGTTATGCCGATGCAACTGAGCTTCCTGACTTAATTGTGATTGATGGAGGCAAGGGGCAGCTCAATGCGGTACAAGATCTTTTTCCACACGCTGAGTTTGCGTGTCTAGCCAAGCGCGAAGAGACCATTTTTTCCAATCGAATTCCAGAGGGGCGAAAGCTTGATCTGAAAAGCTTTGTTGGGCAGATGCTGATTGCGTTGCGTGATTACGCGCATCATTTTGCAATTAGCTTTCATCGCAGTCTTGAAAAATTATGACTGGGATTATCTTGATAAAAGTTATTTAAAGGAATTTCTCATGTTGTTTATTGTGTCTAAGTTCAGATGTATGTGAGACTGAAAAATTGAAAATTCTGACTTTATCTAACCCCTTTGGAATGCTGTTGAAAGGTGGGGCTTCAACCTTTAGTCTCATATGTATTGAATCTATACATCCTTTTGCTTTTTGCTTTACAAGATCCTATAATAAGTAGCAAAGTCAACTTGTTACCGGTATTGATGCTCGCAAGAATGATCCAAAGTAATTGATAACGGTTCTAACTTAAAATTTTCAAGGATATTATGAAGTTCAAATTGATATTAATACCATCGATGGTAGTTATGATGACAGGATACGCTTGGGCACAAACATTCGAAGAGAAAGGTCAAGCAATCTTGAGCCGCATCAATAGAGAAAAAGAGCTGCCCAAATCTGATTGGGAACCTACAGGCCCCACTGCCGAAGACATACGAGCAGGTGATGAGGCAGCAGCCAGAGCCGCACGCTTTTTTGCTAAAAGAGATCTGGGTAGTAAACTTAACCGCGCTGTGGAAAATGGCGACCTTAAAGAGGTTAAAACTTTAATTACAGCGGGCGCTGAGCTTGAAGTTGCAGATTATTGGGGTGTGACTCCTCTTATGACAGCTGCAAAAAAAGGTTATACTGACATTGTTAATATGCTCATAAATGCAGGTGCTCACGTTGATGCTAAGGGGCTGTATGGTCCGACAGCACTTATTTATGCTATAGATAAAGGCCATACTGAAATTGCAAAGCTTCTTATAGCTAAGGCTAAGAATTCATGCAATTTTAAAGCGCTTACTAGTGCTATAGAAAAGCGCAATACTGAAATTGTAAAGATTCTTTTGGCCAATGGTGCTGCTCAAGAAAACCAGGAGGAATTCGGGAGCTTGTTTTTTAAAGTTGTATCTCGAGGCGATAATGAAATGGTGAAAATTCTTATGTCTGAAGGCCCTCGTATAGATCGTATTACACTAGATTTAGCTTCTATGGGGGCCAGAAACGTTTGCTCCGCTGAAATTGTCAATGCTATTGAGGATCTCCAGAAAAAAACCAACAGTTAATTTCAGCAAACTGAATTTCGATTTCAACTCAGAAAAACAAGCCGATTGGTTAACTCCAGTCGGCTTTATATTTTGAAATGAGCTTATTTTAACGCAATAGTCCTGATAGCAATCCTATTGCACTACGTGATTATGCACATCATTTTGCGATTAGCTTTCATCGGCGTATCGAGAAATTTTAGATGAGAGTAATAAAAGAGGGGCACACTGTGCCCCCTTTTTTTACAATATTGTTATCTTAAGTTTTCATGTTAATTTGATGAACTCCATCGTACAGAGCGTAATGAGCAGACACAAGTAACGTGTAGGCTGACGTCGTTTAGCGTTTTATTAAGCTCGTCGTCAAAGTTAAAACCGAGTCTAGGAATAAGCCATTCATAAGGTGAACTTATTTCATCAACAAAGAACCGGCCATAAACACCGTTTCCTGTGTTCTTGAGGCGATCAAAAGCTGCACGAAAAGCATTAACGATTACGTCTTGATCACATTCTTGATCATAGCCAAAGCTCCCGTCCATATCGAACAATTTACTTGTATTATCAAATGCAAAAAAACTGAGAGCACATAGTTGGGCATGATCTCCCATCCATTGCATAACAAGAACAAGTATACTGTTTCCAAGCTCTACATTTTTTAGGTGAGAATCAAATTTTGAAGATTTTGATGGTCTTTTTGAGGGAGATCCCTGGATAGCCTCAAATAAGTTTCGAGCGTACTCTATTTTTTGAATATTTTGATTTATTGTCTCTTTGGATACAACGATAGTCAAAAACTCTTCTTGTCCATTCATTGCAAGGCAGCAACGGCCAACAAAAAGAAATAATGCAATCAACGAAAGCTTCTTCATACAACTCCTTTTTAATTAAAAAATAAGAAACAATTATATTTCTATAACAAGGGGTATCAAGGCTGTCAATTTTACTCAAAGGAGTTTTGGATGAGTTTGAGAAGTTATAAAAATGATTTTGGATCAATTTTGATGTACTGTTGAACGTATACTTGCAGCTTGCTTCTTGATTGCCGCTGCCTTATTTGATTTACTTCTTAACATGTATGTTGATTGCAAGGCTTCATAAGCAACTATAAGTGATTGATCAGCCTGAATTGCATTTTTAAATGCACGCGTGGCATTTTTGTAGTCTCCGCGCTTATAACGAAGCATTCCTAGATCATAATAAATTCGACCCAAACCTTCGTTGTATTTTTGCTCTGAATAGAAAACATCTGAATCATGTGTGTTGAAAAGACGTGAACACATGACCCACGCGAATCCAATGAATGCAACAAAAATGACCGCAGGGACCTTAAAGCGACTGATCACCATTTTCATCATAACTTTCGCATGGTCAAAAATAATTATTCAAGGACTTCTAAAAGTATCAACAAAGGGAGTAAAAATAATATAACAAGAATAAGATCTTTTTTCTAGCGAAAGCTTGATTCTGTCGACTTTATTTAGCTCGAAGTTGTGTCTATTTTACACATATTAATTATTGTCGGTTTGACAAAAAAACAAGACTTTTAACCAATGGTTTAATAAGCTGCTTCCATTGCCCTTGAGCGTTGATTCCTACTTCAAGTACAAGCGCTGGAATGCTTATTCCAGCTAGTGAGGTAAGTGGAGCTCCGATCGGATCATCAATACTCAACTGCTTTTGATATTTTGGTTTTTGAAGCATTGCCTGGATTAGGTGTGCATAACGCTTAGTTGTCTGCAGGCAAATAAGATGAGCAAGGCGTACTGGAATAAATGAGCATGGCGCAAATGTTCTATTCGTTTGCTCAGTTAAGGGGTTGTAGGTAAGGTAAAAAAGAGAAATGTGAGGTTTATTTGACGGCTGGTAATACAGATTGAGGTTGAGAAAAAAGTCAGCCTCAAATTTATTGGTTAACGAAGCTATTCGCCAAGCAGCAACGGTATTGGTTAGTTCATGAGTAAGGGCTATTGAAAAGCGATATTTTTTCTGTAACTGCTTCCCTAGTTCATGTGCAAATGCATGGACTTGCTCAGGTTGGCAGCACGGTTTGAGATCTTTTTTTATGCTCTTTGCATCGCCGTGTGGACTGAGGAGTACGAGTGGATTCTTACGCGCACGAGCTGTAGGCATCATGCTTTGAAGTCCAAAAAAAAGAATTAATATAAAAAATAATCGCATGAAATTGACTATGTTACGTATCTTAAAAAGGTGATTTTATTGACGTGCTCAGGCAAGTCTAACAGATGGCAGAGAAGAATCAAAATAGCTCAAGTGCTTGAATTTTCTTGTGCTCCTGTAAAACTATGGGCACGAAGAGCAATTTTGTGAATTGCTCTTTATATTTTTGCTATAAATTATGTGCTGAATATCACAAAGGGCCCTCTGGTGAATAACTCCTCTTTATCAACGTCAACATCGATATCATTAAAAAATCAAGCCGATCGAGAAATGTTTTGGGAGCAGCAGGCCGAAAAACTGCCGTGGTTTAAACGCTGGACCAAGGCTTTGAATTGGACGGAGCCTTTTGCGCACTGGTTTGTTGATGGGCAGATTAATGCCTCATATGCCTGTCTTGACGTGCATATCAAAAATGGACTTCAAGAAAAAATAGCATTTTATTGGGAAGATGAGTGCGGTAATAATCGTACCGTGACCTATGGGCAATTATTTTTGATGACCAATAAATACGCATCGATTATGCGCGATGCTGGGGTTAAAAAAGGTGATGTAGTTATTGTCTATCTTCCCATGACGCCAGAGGCTGCTGCTGCAATGCTTGCAATTACTCGCCTTGGCGCTACCCTGTCGGTTGTATTTTCTGGTTTTAGTGCAGCAGCACTGCAAGATCGCATTGGTGATGCGCAAGCAAAATTTATTTTTACAGCAGATGTAGTCTATCGAAAAGGGCGCTCCATAAATCTCAAGCAGATTGTAGACCAAGCGCTTGAAGTGCCCTGTACCATCGAGAAAGTTTTTGTTCTTAAGCGTCTCGAGCAGGAGCTTGCATTGACGCAAGGGCGCGATCTGGTTGTGAATGACCTGTACGAGCAGGCTGCAGATTTTGTAGAGCCTGTGTCTGTCGAGTCAAATCATCCGCTTTTTATTTTGTATACCTCAGGGACAACCGGTAAGCCTAAAGGAATTACTCATTCAACTGGCGGCTATTTGACCTACGTTTATGCGACGATCAAGTGGGCATTTAATGTGCAAGAAGATTCAATTTATTGGTGTACAGCAGATATTGGCTGGATTACCGGGCATTCATACGTAATTTATGGCCCTCTGATGCATGGTATTTCAAGTGTGATGTATGAGGGGGCGCCAGATTTTCCAGCGCCAGATCAGTGGTGGAAGCTAATTGCAAACTACAAAATAACCATCTTTTATACCTCACCAACAGCGCTGCGTATGTTTAAACGTTATGACGTTGAGTACATTACTAAGCATGATTTGAGCAGCCTTAAAATTTTAGGATCAGTTGGTGAGCCAATTAATCCAGAAGTATGGCAGTGGTATTACGATGTTATTGGTGGCAAGCGCTGTCCGGTTATTGATACGTGGTGGCAGACTGAAACGGGCGGATTTATGATTGCACCAACTGCAGGGCTTGATTTGGTTGATCTTAAGCCCGGTTCTGCAACCAAGCCAATGCCGTTGATTGATGCTGATGTTATTGATGAGTTTGGAAATTCAGTACCAGCAGGCACAAAGGGTTTTTTGGTTGTGAAAAATCCATGGCCTGGTATGGCGATTGGATTGTACAAAGCCCCAGAGCGCTTTAAGGCAGTTTACTGGGAGCGCTTTAAGGGAATGTACTATTCTGGTGACTATGCAATTAAGGATAAGAACGGTTATTTTTGGTTGCTTGGACGTGCTGATGAAGTATTAAATATTGCGGGGCATCGCATTGGAACGGCTGAAATTGAAAGCGCTACCGTGGCAGTCCCTGCGATTGCCGAAGCTGCAGCAATTGGAGTTTCTCACCCTATTACAGGTGAAGGTGTTGTTATCTTTGCTATTGTGCGCCAAGGATTTACTTCAAGTGTTGATCTTGAACGCGAAATTATTCAAAGTACGAGAGCTCATATCGGCTCGTTTATCATGCCTTGTGGGATTTATTTTGTTGATAGTTTACCAAAAACTCGTTCTGGTAAAATAATGCGTCGAGTTTTACGTGCAGTCCTTGAGGGGCTTCCTGTTGGTGATGTAACGACGCTTGAAAATGAAGCTTCTGTTGATGAAGTGAAAAGAGTTTATCAACAATTACAACTTCTTCTGAGTAAAAAAAACAATAGTAACTCCTGCTCTGCAGCATAAGTATTAATTTTAGAAAAGGGCCCGATATCAGCTTGATGTCGGGCCCTTTTCTATTGCAATCAAATGTTGACTGCTGTTGTGCACGTTTTGGATACTCAAAGAGATCTGAAATAGTCAATTTTAAGTATAAAAAAGGGAGACTTGTGTATGAACATCAATATTCGTTTGTTAACTATACTCATGTTGATATTTGCTATCGGTATTGAAAGAAACTATGCCGGACCATTGGATTTTATCTTTGGTGGAGGCAAAAAAGAAGAGACTCCAGAAGAGCGAGAAGAGCGAAAACAGAAAGAGGCTCTTAATCGACAAAAGGAACGTGTTGATCAGTATAAAAATTGGCAAAAAGATAAGCTGAAAAGGGCAAAAGAGAAAGAAGAACGCAAGGCAAAAAGTGCTCGTGAAAAACAGGAACGAGAAGATAGTCGGACTCAAGAGCGTCAAAAGCGAAAAGCTGAAATGCTCAAAGCAAAGCAGGAAAATGATGCATGGGAGGCTAAAGAAAAGCAGAAAGAAGAAGAAAGGGAATCTCAGGATCTACAAAGAAAGACTGAGGAAAAGGATCCGAAGAAGAACAAAGAGCAGGAAGTAAAAAGATTAAAGGAAAAACGGGAGCGTGAAGAGAAGCAGCTTAAGGAGCGACAAAAACGAGCAGCAGAAATGCTTAAAAGACAGCAAGATTATCAATCTTGGGAGAAAAAGGTAAGGCGAGAAGAGCAAGAAAGAGAAGCAAAAGAGTTGAGAGAAGCAAAAGAAAGAGCCGTAAAAGATAAGCTCGAAGATAAAGCGTGGCTTGATAAGTATTTGTTAGAAGGACCTATTCCGGGAGTAATTTCTGCTTCGGATTCAGGAGTTCAAGCAGAAGCTAAACCATCAGGGCAATCTGAGCAAACGCAGGTTTCGGCTTCTACTGTAGAGCAGGCTGCTACTGTTCAACCGACAGCTGATACCGATCTTGACGCAATGTTAAGCTCTCCAGATCCTGTTTCACAAGAAGGTTCTGCTGATTCTAGCGAGCCATCGGCTGATTTAGGGAGCTTATTCAATTTTTAAAATGTTAAAAGTTCATAAAAGGGCTTGCAACTGCGTGGTCTTTTTTACCGACTGTAGGCTTTCATTTAAGAAAAACTTAAAGAATTAGTTTTACATTTACTTTTTTCTAATTTGCTATTTGGAAATACTCTTTGCTATTCTGGAGGTAGAGAATAGTTTTTAGTTTATAAAAAAGCGTTTTTAAATGACAGGGGATTTGTATGAAAAATAATATGCGGTTACTTGCTTTACTCATGGTGATTTGTGCTACTGGCGTTGCAACCAGTCAGGCGGGTCTCTTTGACTTTTTAGGTGGTGGGGGCGGAGAGAAGAAAGAAGAGAAAGGTTCTCAAGACAAAGAGGCAAAGAAGAAGGCAAAAGAGGAAAAAAAAGCTCAAAAGAAGCAGCAGAAAGAAGAGAAGAAATCTAAGGAAGGTAAAGAGAGTAAGACTCCTAAGGACAAGGCCAAGACTAAAGACAAGCCTAAGGACAAAAGCAAACCTAAAGACAAGATTAAGCCTAAAGATAAAAGCAAGCCTAAGCAAGGATCTGCAGATCAAACAGCAACAGCTCACGATACTACGGCACAAGCAGCAGCTCCAGAAGTTTCACCTTCAGCGCCAGTAACAGAATCTTCTGCGCCAAGTCAGCCCGCTCAAGCTCCAGCTGTAATACCACCAGCGCCAAGTGTGCCGGTACAACCTCCTATGGCAGCGTCTATACCAAGTACACATGCTCAAGCGCCTGCAGATAGTTCGGCAGATGGTTCGTCAGTTGCAGCAGCTTCTACAGAATCAACCACAGATAACGATCTTGACGCCATGTTTAATTCTCCAGAGACAGCCCCTCAAGATAGTGCAGGCGATGTAAGCGAGTCGTTGGGTGATGAAGAGAGTTCATTTGATTTTTAAAAATTAAAAAATAAAAAAGTAACAAAAAAGGCTCACAAATTCGTGAGCCTTTTTTGTTGTCCGTAAATGAGCTTTCTGTCGTTCAGATTATTCTAAGAGAAGTCTCGTTCGAATTGGTTTATGGTTTCTAGAGCAGTAATAGAAATTTGATTATCTTCGTCCGAACTTCCTCTGAAATGAGTGAAAAAGTTTCTAAGAATCGTGAGTTCTTGGATAAATTCTGTGCGTAATAGAGCACGCTCATTTTTGGTTTTAGGCTTTTCAGCACGTGCATATTGCCATAAGCGGGTTTTCGTTATTGTTACATGATTGGGTTTGAAAAAAGCGTCTTCACGTACAGAGTTTTTTTCCATAATGGCTATTCCATCATTAATCAGTTTGCTTAGAGCCGGAGCTTGCTGATGGAGATAGAGGTTATTAAAGCGGATAGCTGCTCGAAATGCCTGAACATAATTGTCGCTGGTCTGATTTGCATTCAGGTTAAAGAGGCCAAGAGTTGCGAATATAATAAGAAGTTTCAATGAGATTGAGTGTTTCATAGAGGTCCTTTTGAATTTAAATAAAAATGATTAGACCTGGAAGGATAAGCAAAGAAGTCTGGCATGGCAAGCCCGTTAGGTTTTTATTTTTTATCTAAAAATGCATAAAAAGCTACAATTTAAGAGGAATATAACTTTTATTTGCGGCAAATTCATTCGTGACGTATGATAGATGAAAGTATAGGTACGTGATTGATTGCCACCTTTTGATTTATAAGAGTTCGTTAATCGAATCTCTAAGTGAAATATTTTAGTTGATAGGTTTATGTTTACTTTGTGTGAAGGGGCCGTATCGCTTGAGAATTGAGTGAGAATATAATAAATGGCAAACGAGCCATATGTAATAGTTGATTAGTTTTAGATATATACTTTTAGAGAGAATTCGATATGAAAAGAATTTACGTTGGCAATTTACCTGCAACAGTTTCAGACCAAGAACTTCAAAACCTTTTTACCTCATACGGCTCAGTTAAAACAGCTCACGTCATCAAAGACAAATTGAGCGGCGAGTCTCGTGGTTTTGGCTTCGTTGAAATGAGCGAAGACATGGACGGCGAAAACGCTATCACTGGTTTGAACGGCTTTGAAGTTCAAGGACAAAGATTGCGCGTAAGCGAAGCTCGTCCACGTCGTGAATTTGGTAATGGCGGCGGAGAACGTCGTTTCGGCGGTGGCGGATACCGTCGTGATGGTGGACGTGGCGGAGACCAACGCGGCGGCGATCGTCGTGGCGGCTTTGGCAACGACCGTGGTTTCGGCAGATCATCCGATGGCGGATCATCCCGATTCTAATCGCAGCTGAATTAAGCTAAGAATACAAAAAGGGCACCTGCAAAGGTGCCCTTTTTCACGTTCCAATAGATTTTGTTTTGAAATTTGATTCATTGAATGTATCAGATCAAAGCGTTGAGCTTATGTTGACAAAAATTGTGCCAATAAAAGAGTAAGCCATGTTGCAGGTGCAACAAAAAAAACAGAATCAAATCGATCAAGAAAACCACCATGTCCGGGAAGAACATTTCCAGCGTCTTTTAAGCCCTGCTTGCGCTTAAGGAATGAAAGCATGAGGCCACCAAGAAATGCGATGGTTGTCATAATTACAGTCAATAGGGCTATTTTTACCCATCCAATACTTAATGAAAATGGTGTATTGATAAGGACCGGGGAAAGAAAGATGTGCACGGCAAGAACACCTAAAATGCTTCCTCCAAATCCCTCCCAGCTTTTGCCCGGGCTGATTGTTGGGCACATTTTGTGCCGTCCAATTGCTTTGCCAACAAAGTAGCCGCAGGTGTCAGCGCTCCAAGCAATGAAAAATGGGTAGAGCGGAAGTATCATATTTTCAACTCTATAAACTTCGTTGAGTAAAATTAAGCATACTATTGATATTCCTGGATAGATAATACCTAAAGCAAAACGCTTGAGGCTGTTTATTGGAAAAAGATTGGGGAGTTCAAAGTTGAAAATCATTAAATCAAGCGCTATCAAAAGAGCGCTATAGAGTGTTGTTGAATGGAGATAGGCTCCACCAAGGCAGCTGATCAGAATAACTGAAGTAATAGTACGTTTAAAAAGTTCTTTGCTCATTGTTAAGTTCATTGAGGTATATCACTTTTCGCAAACAGAGTCCCGAGCCATCAGCTTTGACCAATGTTTGTTGGGGGTTAGGGTTATCAAGCATCGCTTTGATATAGTCTACCGGGACTTTTGGTTGTTGTGCAATATCAAGTGCATATCCAATCATTCGTCTGATTTGAAAACGTAAAAATGATGGCCCTTTTATGGCGATGTGGACCATGTTCCAGCGAGATAATTTTTTTACGGTGATGCTGTTGATGGTTCTTATGGTTGTTCTTTCACCGTCTCTTTTGCAAAATGATGCGAAATCATGTGTTCCAACGTACAGCTTTAAAATGTCTTGAAATTTTCCCAAATCAACTCTGTCCATAAATGGATAGTACCATCCGTAGCGAGCTACAAAAGGAAGTGGCGGTTTAAGAAAAAGCGTGTACCAATAAGTTTTTTCAAATACATTTGAGCATGGATTAAAGTTATCATCAATTGGAACAAGTGATCTGATTCGGATATCATTTGGCAGGGCGCTATTCCAAGCTTTCAAAATTTGATCTGGGCCGATAGCAAGCGATGTTCTTACCCGCGCAATTTGTCCTAACGCATGAACACCGGTATCAGTTCGAGAGGCCCCCAAAAGAGTTATAGGGTGATTAAATGTTCGCGTAAAAGAGGTCTGAAGTGCCTGGGCAACGGTCGCGGCTGATGGTTGTATTTGCCACCCGTAGTAATTTGTTCCGTCATAAGCAACGGTAATTTTATATGTTTTCATAGACTATTTGTATAAAAAGTGGACATTAAAAACCCCCATCCAGACGAACGTCCAGGACAGGGGAAATGGAGGTTATCTAAGTAAAAAATTACGTATTTGATTGTACACCTTAAAATAAAAAAAATCAAATAAAATTTAAGCCCAAGCGAATTTTATTGCGTGAAAATTAATTTTTATTCGTTCGATTAATTGATATATTTTTAAATTGTAAAATTTTATTATTTTTCAAATAGATTATTTAAGTTGTCGATTTTCGGATTTCTTGTTAAACGGATTACTTTTTGGGTATTCTTGAATTAAAGATGAAATAATTTTTTGATGGTAAGGGGTTTGTCATGCAGGCTTTGGTTCGCTTGAATGCAAGGATATGTCGACTGATTGCGTGTATCTTTGTTTTGTCTTGTTATGATGCGGTGCATGCCATGGCGCTTGAAGATCGGGTAAAAGAGTTGCATGGAAGTCTTGTTGGCTTAAAAAACAAGCTTACTGCTTTAAAGGATGGTCTGAAATCAATCAAAAACTCGTTGTCAGGTAACGCTCATTCTAACAAGCGCAAAGCGAGTAGACCTGTTGCTCATTCAGTTCCAAAGAAATTGAGGGGAAATAAATCTCCATCTACTGGATTGAGAAAAAAACCGAGGCCTTTGCCAGCTACCCCATCTTCTGGTGGAAAGCTCGCTACTCCTGGATCAAAGAAAAAGCCAATTGTGCTTCCATTGGCCGATATGATTGAAAAATTAAAAAACGATCCTGCCCGTATGTATGGAAGTCTCAATGTTCTTGATCAAATCAATAATGAAAATCCACTTTTAATCCATCAAGCATTTGATAAGATACTTCAAGGGCATCAGAGTTTTTTAACCGATCAAGAGACGAGGATTATTGCTCGAGTTATTGCTTCTTTACATAAAAACTTAAGCCCTGAAAACTTAGCAATTCTGGACAAGATAAAAAATAAAATAGCTTTAACCAAGGATGAAGTTAGTGTATTTAAAGATTACTACAAGTTGCATTACAAGAGAACCTCTCAAGGGAAGGCATTACTCGCCAAGATTAAGCCAAAAATTACGATAGTTGAGGTGGTGACTCCATCGCCAGTTCCATCACCGGGATCTGGAGATAGTAGTATTCCGGTAGCTCCTCCCTTTAAATCACCACCGCCGCCACCAAAACCTCCTGCTTTACCGTCGGAAGGGTCAGCTCTAAAACCAACGCCATCAAAGCCTGCGGCAGGGAAGCTGCCAGCATCAGGTTCGACACCGCTGTCTTTTGTAGAGGAACTTGCAGCAAAAAAATTGAAGAAGCTTGTTATAACTGCTAAAGAAGCAAAGCCTAAGGAAAAAGAGCTTGTAGATATTCTTTCAGATGCTTTGAATGCTCGTAGAGATAAAGTAGAAGAGAGCGATGATGATGACGAAGATGATTCCGATAGCGATTGGGACGAAGAGTAACTCTAATCATCCTAACGATATAGCTTGTGATAAGCATTAATAGTCTGAGCAAGATCAAATGATTTGATAAGTTCAAGATTTGCTGCGTGCATTGAGTCTACTAACTTCTTGTTATTAATTAAGGTGAGCAGTGCTTGTGCTAAAGCCTGCTCATCACCAATAGGTACCAAAAGCCCATTAACCTGATGAGTTATGACGTCATGTTGTATGCCGCTGTGTGTACTGACAATTGGTAGTCCAAAGCAGAGTGCTTCAAGCAACGCAATCGAGAGTCCCTCGCTTTTGGACGACAGTGCAAAGCAATCAAAGAGCGGGTAAAACTTGATCGCATCGCTGCGTGAGCTGGCAAAGTAAATGTTATTTTCAACGCCAAGCGTCAGGGCTAGGGCTTTGAGCTTATGCATTTCAGATCCATCGCCAATTAAACACAGTTTAGGTAATTTGTTTAAATTCTTATTTTTTAGTAAAAGAGCAAAAGCTCGAATCAGGACATCATACGATTTGATGGGTTCAAGGCGTCCAACAGCGCCGATAACAAAGTCATGTTCGGTCCAACCAAAGGTGCTTCGAGCAACAGTGTTTGTTTTATCGCCCTGACGTGCGATGTCGCGTACTCGGCCAATATCTATCCCATTATTAATTACGCAAATATTTTGAGTGACTAACTCTCGACGCTTTTCGCCTATAATTTTAGGAATAACAGCAAACTGGTAGGCGTTTTGTACGCTTGCACTTACCGCGATAATTGTATGAGCAAGTGGGGCGGTGAGTGCGTCAAGACGATTACGAAAGTTCCCCTCATCAACCGCGCTGCCATGCAGGTCGCTGATTACGGGAATACCCAAAATTTTACCTGCAAGGCGCCCCATGATATTTGCAGACCAGAGGGACGTATGGATTACGTTGGGCTTAATTTTCTTGATGATTCGTATGAGTCTGAAAAAAGCTACTGGGTCGTAGTGGTGCACCAACCCCTTGAGCTGGAATACCGGGATGCCCAAATCATTTATTTTTTTTACGTGAGGACCATCGTACAGATAGATGACGGTATGCTTGGTGCGATCTGGAAGCTTTTGAAGCGTGTAGGTCAAAAAATTGGTTAAAGCTGTTTCAGCCCCACCCATTTTCAGGCTCGTAATAAAATGAAGAATTTTCATGACAACCTCTTGGAACTGAACCCTTAACAAGCATAAAAAAAGGGGCACTGTTTAGGTGCCCCAAAGTTTTGAACTATCTCAACAAAAGATTACTCAATTGTTTCTGATGCTGCAATATCAAATTCTTTATCAAAGAAAGTTTGTAGCTTTTTACTGCGTGAAGGGTGACGAAGTTTACGTAATGCTTTAACTTCTATCTGACGAATACGCTCACGAGTGACTGAAAAGTCCTTGCCCACTTCTTCGAGTGTGTGTTCCGATGCAACATCGATTCCAAAGCGCATCTTGAGCACCCGCTCTTCTCGAGGAGTCAAAGTCTTAAGAACTTCTCGAACCTTTTCTTTGAGGTCATCATTTACAACTGCATCGACCGGCGTATAGTCGTTTTCGTCTTCAATGAAATCTTTAAGGTAGGTATCATCGCTATCGCCTACTGGGGTTTCAAGTGAAACCGGTTCGCGCGAAATCTTAATGATGTTTTTAATCTTCTTTTCATCAAGGTTAAGCTCTTTGGCAAGCTCAGTATAGCTTGGCTCACGACCGAACTCTTGAACATATGAGCGAGTAATTTTATTAATCTTGCTCAATGTTTCAACCATGTGGACCGGTACGCGAATGGTTCGAGATTGATCAGCAATAGCTCGAGTAATTGCTTGTCTAATCCACCATGTTGCATAGGTTGAAAATTTAAATCCACGTTCAAACTCAAATTTTTCAACCGCTTTAAGCAGGCCGATGTTTCCTTCTTGAATCAAATCTAAGAAGTGAAGGCCGCGGTTGATATATTTTTTAGCAATATTAACAACCAGTCGAAGATTTGCTCGTGCAAGATCGTCTTTAGCCTCTTTATCTTTTTTCTGAGCAACAAAAAATTGCTTATAAAGCTTAAACATGACGGCTCGAGATAAGCCAGCTTCAGCTTCAGTTTTTTTAACCAGCTTATTGCTTGCTCGTACAGTGTTTTCCAGTGATGCAATCGTCTCAAGATCGTCAGCATTAGGAGACTTGATGCTCTTGTAGAAAGAGAGCTTTGATTCTGCTAATCGAGCTTCCTCTTCTTTTTCCTGAATTTTAGAGATGAATTTTTCAATTTTTTTACCAAATTTGCGAATTTGTTTATTAGAAATTCGTATAAGACGGATGCTTTCAACAATCTTCGCTCTATTTTCATCGACCTTTGCAAGCATCTCTTTTTTCTTGTCTTGTTGATCAAGAAGCGCTCGGTAAGAACGATAAATTTTATCTTCGTTGGCATCAAGATCTTTAATCTTGCCGATTGATTTGAGGAATTTTTGCTTTTCTTCTTCAAATTTTGGTGAATTATCTTCGTCAAAGTCTGAAAATTGAATAACATCTTTGAGTGCCATTGGATCGCGAGATACTCGATCTTCTAGTGCCATAAACTCTTTTGCAACAAATGGAAATTGAGAAATAGCACCAATAGAATCTTGTTTGCCTTGAGCAATTTTATCTGCAATAACTTTTTCAGTTACTTTATTGAGCAGAGGGATTTTTCCGATTTCTTTGAGATAAAGTTTAACCGGGTCATTCAGTTGGCTTGGCTCAACAAGTCCTTTAATTTTCTCGAGATCTTTTTCGCCAAAATAATCATCATCAGAACTTAACTCGCTTGAAAGTTCAGCGCCTTCAAGTGAAGATTCAAGGTCTGGTTTAAGCGTTTCAAAGCGAGATTGCTCTTCACTATCGACAAAAGTGTCAAAGTCATCAGATGAAGATTCAAGTTCTTCTTGAGAAATCAAATCAATGTTTTCTTTTTCTAGAAAGCGGAGTAACTCGTTAGAATCCTCTTCGCTAAATTTATAGCGTTGATTAAATTGAATTACTTCTTCGTAGGTAAGAACGCCGTTGATGCGTCCTTTTTCAATCAGAATCTCTACCTGTTTTTCAAATTGCTTGAGTCCAGGAATAGTATCTGATTTTACCATAACATCATCGTCAAGATCGCGGTCGCGAGAACCTTGCTTGCGTGTTGTAGCCTGCGTAATAATTTTTAATTGTTGCTTAATATCGCGTTTGCCTGGAAATCCTTTTTGTAAGCCTGGTTTTGCCAAAGTCTTTTTGAGTGGTAGCTTTGCAGGAACGACTTTCTTGGCACTTGATACCGGCACAACAGGTGTTTCTTTAGGGGTAGGTTGTCGTGAAGTCAAGGTTGCTGAAGAGACATGGCCTTTTTTCTTAACAGGAGAACCAGCTGAGGCTTTCAATGAAACAGGTTTTACCCCTACCACTTGAGCTATGATTGGCTTTTTTGCGATAGGTTTTGCTGTCACACGAGCTGGAGCTTTTAAAGCTTTTTTAGGAGCAGGCTTTGCTTGTGTTCGTGAAGGAGTAGTAATCTTCACGACTTTTTTGATATTTTTTTGAGCAGGCGTAAGCACCTTTTTGGCGGTCTTTTTCACGCTCTTTGCTGCTTTTAAAGCAGGCTTGGCAACTTTCTTTGGTACACTTTTTTTGGTCACTTTTTTCACGCTTTTCACGCTTTTCGTTTGTGTACGCTTGGCTACTTTAGTTTTTTTGGTCATATCAATCCCCTGCTTTGAATCCCCTGTTTCAGTTTTGAAAACAAATGAAATAACTCATTGAGTCGATCCGTATTTTTCTCTTCAGTTGCTATCAGCATGTGAGCCTTGATGTCTCGAACAATTTGCTTCCAGTTATATTTGCAAAAACGAAAAATAAGCTGGTTGAATGTTTCAACGCTGACATCTTCGTCAAAAAGTAAGCTTGCTTTGATAACCCACGCTTTCTCCGTTTCACTCAGTGTTTCTAGAAACATCCCAAACTGGTTGCTTTGAGTGTAAGCTTTTGTATTAAATGCTTTGATTTTGCTCAGGATTTCTTGAACGTTCTGGGAAAAATATGACACGAGCTCAGGTTCAATTTCTAGCTTCTTGTTGTTTGTATGCAAATTAGTGGTAAGTATAACAGAAATAATTTTTTCTTCCAGCAAAGAAATATCGCTAGATTCGTTTATAGCAGTATTTTCTACATCGCCAGAGTCAGCGGAATAGTCAGCTTCTTGGTTATTGTACTGAGCCCGATTGGCAAGCTTAGTTGAAAGTCGGTTGAGGCCCTCTTTCAGGGATAAAAATGAAATATTGGTCGTACTGCTTGCTTGTTGTAATAATATGTCTTGCTTGATTGGATCGATTATTTTAACGATTAAATTAAGCATTTTTTCCATTAAAGCAAGCTTATGGGCAAGGGGCTTTGCAAAGAAATTTACACCTAAGCTTTTGATAAAAAAGCTGAAAATATCTTGAGCTTGGTCAATGAGGTGGTCAAGCTTTTCTCCTTTACTGAGTATCGATGCGGGGTCTTCACCTGGGGGAAGTGTAATAGCGAGCGGTTCCAGATTAACTTCCCAGCAGAGCTCAGCCAATCGAATAATTGCCTTTTGTCCAGCTTGGTCACCATCGTATAAAACGTATACCTGAGGGGCAAACCGTGCAATAAGCTTTAAATGTTCCACGGTGCAGGCTGTTCCCAGTGTAGCAATAGTATTGGTGTAGCCATATTGCGCCATGGTAATACAGTCCATATACCCTTCAACCAGAAAAGCAACTTGCTGATCTTGGATTGATTTTTTGGCCAAATCAAGTCCGAATAAGAGTTTTCCTTTGGCAAAGCCTTCATTTTCTCGGCTGTTGTAATATTTGGGTCGCTCATCGCCCGGCCTGAAAATTCTTCCTCCAAAACCGCAACAACGGCCGCTTGTATCGCTGATCGGAAAGAGTATTCGTTCTTCAAATGGTGAGTAAAGCATGGCTTTGCTTTCCATCAATATGCCGGCATCAAGGAGATCCTGAACAAGAATATTCTGAGCCGCCAAGTCTTTAATCAGCTGTTTTATTGCAAGACTTCCTCCTGGCAAATAACCCACTTGAAATTGCTTGATCGTTGCCGCAGAAAGGTTTCGGGCAGCTAAATAATCGCAAGCAATCCGGTTATGAAAGTGTGCATTGTGTGCCCAGGTAGCAAACGCCTTACAGGTTTTAAAATAGCTTTCTTTTGCTTGTGACGAGGCGATGACTTGCGAAAATTGGTTTGCAAGCTGCTCTGGAACGTTTAAGTGGTAGCGTTCAATTAAGAGTTTGGCAGCCTCGAGTTGAGTTAAATTTTCTTTTTTTGCAATAAATGCGATTGAGTCCCCATGTGCATGACACCCGAAGCAGTAAAAAATCTGTTTATCAGGGCTGACAGTAAATGATGCATCAGTCTCACTGTGGAATGGGCATGATGCCTTCCAGTAATGGCCAGCGGGTTTGATAGGTACATATTCAGTAATGACATCAAGAATAGGGAGTTCATTTTTGATAAAATTAAAAAGTGACATAGTTCAATCGATAGTTAAGCATCAGGAGTATGATGACGTTGGGTTGTCCACAGCAAGCCTATGAGTGCTATGCCGCAAAAAATTAATGAAAGAACTTGTGGTTGTGAGAGTGAAATTCCCGTCTTTCCACACATGGATACATAGTGCATAAATTCACGATCTCCACGCCAAAAATCGACCGCGAATCGTGCGAAATTTTCAATAAGTAGGTAGCTGAATATCAGTTGTCCAGGCTTGAGTCGATGAGTTTTTGAAAGTGCGAGCATGAAGAAAAATATGAAAAGTGAAGCTAAGCTCATATAAACTTGAGTTGGATAGAGAGGAACTCCACAAGGAGCAAACCCTGCAGGATCTGAGAAGGTAATCGAGTTCAAGCGTGTAGGGTGTTCAACGAGTGCTCCATAGCAGCAGCCTGCAAAGAGACATCCAAAACGAGCAATTGCTTGCATGAGTGGTGCGTAAAGGCCTGTTACGTCCAGTGCCTGCAAAATCGGAATACCTATTTTGTGCAGGTACAGTGGAACGGCGAGCATAATGGCAACCATGCCGCCAAGCAAGGTAAAGCCACCTTCCCAGGGGAAGAATATCTCTATCCAGTTACCAAAAAAGGTATCAAGGTGTGTAATGACAAAAAGGAACCTGCCACCAATAATACCCGATGAAAAGCCGATAAACAGGGTGTTGAAAAATTGTTCAGCGGTCATAAACCTTCTGCGAACAGGGTGTTGATAGGCTAAAAGCAGAAAAAGTAAAAAACCAAGGGCAATCATTGTCCCGTAGCTATAAATCCAGATAGGTCCATACAAGTGCATTAAGCGTGGATACATTTTTAATTCCTCTTTTGATTGCTCGGCATTTACAATGCAACGACTAGCATACTCGGCAAACGGCAGAATGCCAAAAAATAAAACTTTTTTATGAAAAAGTGCAAAAGTTAGAGCCTTTTGTATTTTCAGCTGAAAAACGTTACATTTGCACACTGCGTTTTGTTATTGGTGATAAATTGGTCAGGGAATTTATTTATGAACTTTAAAGATATAATCTTATTGGTCGTATTCAGTATTATTGCTTGTGGGAGCAATCAGATTAGCTGTACCGAAATTCATAAGACTCATGTTGATTCAGAAAAACCGGCTATCCAGAATCCAGTGTGGGATGAGATCAAGCGTTTCAAAAAAGAGCCAGAAGTCATCAAGCAATTAAAAATCAAAGATTCGTTTATCAAAAACATGGCAGGGCTAATCGACACGGTTAAGATAGCCAATAGCAAAGATGGCTTGGTTGATCAAGCGCTTAGTCACTTTTTCTTAAATATTTTTCCTGGCGGTGTCTTGCGCTTTGGGTCTGAAGATGGTCTCATATTCCTTCCACAAGATAAAACACCGCAGCTCCATAAGCTGGTAAACGATCTGTGCAAAAAAATGAAGATACCAATGCCAGTCATTTTCTTATCCGGTGATAAAAAGCTTTTCAATGCCTATGCAACATCGTTTTCACCGAGTTTATCAATGGTGGTTCTTGGTCAGAGTCTGTTAAAAAAACTATCGTATAATGAATTAAAGATGGTTCTTGCCCATGAGCTTGGTCATGTTAAACAATCTCATGTTCCCCAGCAGATTACGCTTTCTTTGCTTGGAAGCATTGTTGCTCCTGCAGCTCTTATTTATTTTGTGAACAGCCTTGATGATGGCACCAGAAACGTTGGAGATCGTAAAGAATTTGTTTCGTGCTTGCAATCATGGCCCGCTCACCTGCTTATTTGGACAGGTATGAGCGTTGCGACGGCTGTTTGCTTACTAGTCCGTGGTAGAGCTTTTGAAAAAGAGGCTGATATGATCGCGCTTGAGACTTTGCAGGATTCACCGTCATTTGTATCGATGATTGAAAAAATTGAAGATAAAGTTCTGGATGATAAAAAAAGCTTTGAAGAATCATATGTTTATGTTGCTAACAAGCTGAATGAACTGTCTCAAGAATCTCCAAAGTGTGCAGGGATTCTCTTAAGCTTGCTTAATGGGCATTACAACACTCGTATGCAAGGCTTTAACTCAATGCTTGAAGAAGAAACTGGTGATCATCCATCATGTAAAACGCGTAAGCAATACGCACATGATTTTCAGCATGTTCAAGAAAATATTATGAATGCAGATTTAAGCGAGCAAGAACTGTCTGTTCAAGAGGAGTTAGATCAAGCTCGAGTGTTTGCTGATCAAGTGCTGTAAAAAGATTTGGATATTCGGTAGCAATAGCAAAAGCATTGTCTTTTTGATGTGTTGTGGTTGAAGCAATAAGTGGAATTATAATGCTTTTCTTGCCAAAGTGTGCGATTTCAAAAAGTGTTCCGGCTCCTGCCCTACAGATGATCAAATCAGCTACTTGGTAATACCGATCAATTTGCGGATCAAAATCAAAAACATAAGCTGCTATTTTTTGTTCTTGATACCAGGTTCGATATTGGCTTAGGTTGCTGGACCCAGCTTGATGAATAATTTGTATCTGATTTTTTGGAAATGAATTTCTTGCAATAAGATCTTGAATACAGCGATTAAGGAATGCAGAGCCTTGCGAGCCCCCAACAATTAAAATTGTTTTTTTATTCAGAGAAAATTCTTTGCTGGTCTGAGCATTAAGCTGATCAAAAACTATTTGAGGCTCAAGTTTTTTTATCTTCTTGCCAAAGCGTAGAGGGTAGGAAGTGAGCTTGCATTTGGTGGCAAAGCTTTTGCCCCATAATGCGTAATGCTCGGATGTTTGTGCAAATGGGGTGAAAATGGTGTGAGCAACGGGCATCAGCGCTTTGACCGCTTTTCCCGGTACCGCATTGAGTTCATAAATTTCAACTAAAATTCCTGCAAGTCGACCAGCTAAGCACACGGGCAGGCCGATAAGCCCACCCGTGCAGATGATTTTTTCTGGTCGCAACCGCAGTGCGTGCCAAAAGCTTGCGCCAAAAATATAAAGCAGTTGTGCCAACAAAATTGGAAGCTTCCACCACGTACGCATGCTTAATGTGCCCAGCCTAAAAAAGAGTGATTGCTGCGCAATTGACGTTTGAGTAACCAGTGTTTGATCAAGCGTGCGCGAGCTGGAGAAAAAAATAATTTTACCATCCGGGTTATTTTCTTGCCACGCTTTGCCAAGAACAAGTGCAGGTAAAATATGTCCACCTGAGCCTGCTGCCACAAGAAAAAGTTTTTTTGTTTTCATCATAATTAATTTTAAGATCCGTTTTGAGCCATTGCAAGATGCTTTTTAATAACAACATCACTTGGATCTTGATCGTAAGCTTGCTGTAAAATAGTAAGCGCTTCTTGCTTTCTTCCAAGCTTGAGCAAAATACAACCCTTGGTATCAAGGTAGTATGGCGATTGTGGATTTTGTTGCAATGCCTTTTCTATCAATTCAAGTGCTTGGTTTAGATTTTCTCCTGTCGTTGCGTAGAGATATGCAAGAAGATTACAGGCTGAAGGGTTTGTTGCATCAAGCTCAACCGATTGCTTGAGTGAATTTTTAGCTTTTTCATCTTGCGCTGTGTGATGATACAGGTAGCCTAGTTGGTATAAAATGCCCGCTTTCATCTGATCATTATTCGTCATATCAAGGAGCTTTTCGTAGCAGTGCAGAGCGCGGGGATAGTTTTCTGTTTCGGTATACAAATCAGCAAGAGTAATAATAACCGTTGATGAGTGCTTTTTATTTTTGATTAGGTCTTCAAGGAGTTTTACTATTTTTGGCGTTCCCACAGGCCCTTTGCGTAAGATCAGCAGGGTGTGAAGAGCAACTTCATCAAGTGGATTACGCTCGATCCATTTACGCATAAATTTTAAAACTTTATCAAACTGTTTTTCAGCAATAAGAATATCAATTTTCAGTAACCGAGCTTGTTGAAAATCGGGATTGCATTTAAGTGCCTTGCTGATATTGGAAAGAGCTGCATTGCAATCGCCCCCTTTGTGTTGAATCAGTGCAAGATCAAAGAAGTATTCCGGTGTTTCACTTTTAATTTTTTCAAGATAGTTTGCAGCTTCACTAAAACGCTTTTGAGAAAAAAGCAGCTGAATAAGCTGTTTTTCAACCATCATGTCCCGACCAACAAGATCAAGAAAGTTTTTATATCCTTTTATTGCTTCGTTAATTTTGCCTTGTTGTTCCATCAGCATGCCGCGCAGTAACCAACCACGATCAAATTTAGGGAATTTTTCAAGGCTTTTTTCTATATGAGCAAGCGCTTGAGGCATATTATTTTGACTCATACAAATTTTTGATTTAAGAAAATAAAAAAGAAAGTGCTTAGCCTGGAGGTCTGCATTATTTAAGCACCCATCAATAAATTGGTGTGCTTGCACCAGTTGACCACTTTTAAGGAGCGCAACTGCAGCGTAATAGGCTATCTGTGCATTTTCGGGATGGTTTTTTGCCAAGGAGACCAGCAAGGTTGAGGCCTTCTGATCTTGATTGAGATGGATGTATGATTGTGCAACAAGCAACTGGAGGTCAAGATTGTTTTTTAAAACTCGCTTAAATAGATGTTCTTGAGTTTCAATAAGCGAAATAATTTTTTGAAATTGTCCGATGTCAAAAAGAAGCGTTAGGTAGCCATCATAAACATATGATGGTGGATTGTGCTGAAGTAGTGCCTGAAATGCATCCGCAGCTTCTTTGATTTGGCCTCGAGCATGAAGGTAGCTCGCTTTGAGGTATAAAAAATAAAGACGTTGATGATCTTTTTGAGACCCACTGTGATCGCTTACTTCGGTGAATGAAAGTTCATTTTCTTGTTCAGCATCATCTACTTCTTGATTTTCAACGGTACTCATTGCTTTACGATTTTTAGCCTTTGCCCAAGATTGTTCTTGTATAACAAGGCCAAAGATTATACCGATAAGAATACTTCGCTTAATGTTCATCATAACGACTCCTTCTTCTGACGCTTGCATCGCAGTAAAAAACCGCAGAGTGCGTCGCGCAGCTCATGGTTAGCAACACGGCTCAATAAAGCTTGCTCTTGGCGTGATGGAGGAATGTTGATCAAGGGTGCTTGTTCAGCGTTATATACTTTTTTTCGCTGTGAGCCTGTGGGTTGAAATGTTTTCACATTTAAGCGTATCGTTTTTATTTGATCTTTTACTAGATACGAGTTTATTTTTTGCTTAAGCAAAGGAGTGAGAAGAAAGAGTTCGTGCGCCCAAGCGGGATGAGAGACCGCAAGGAAGAGCACAGAATCTTTGATTTCTTGGATGATCACTTTGTCACGCATATCACCAATAATTTCATCCCAATGTTTGAAAAGCGTCAGCTTCCATTGGTGCTCAGGAGGAATAATAGCTTGCAAAATAGTATTGAGTGATTGACTCACGATTACCTTTAAAAACCAATTTGTTAGCAATGCTTTAGGAGCTCTTTCATAGCTCAGGGCATTAGGGTATCGCAAAATGTTCGGAATGTGTAATAGTTTAGCATACAATATTTTATTGAGCGTATTAATTTTAGTGTAGGAGCTTAAGCAATTAAGTTCAGTAATGCTTTGCGTATTTCTTCATGTGCATCATAAAAAGGTTTTACAACAGCGTAGAGTGGAAATGTCCACACCCTTTCGTCTTGTTTATAGTTGTGTGAAGAAAATCGCATACCATATGTTGATTGAGTATGAGAGTCTAAAAATATATGCATACTTTTTATTCTCAAGCTTCTGCCCGCCTTAACCTCAATAGGAACCACGCTCTCTTTTACTTGTACGAGGTAATCAATTTCAGCTTGGCTATTGCGTTCTTCTTTCCGCCAATAAAAGAGGCGATTCTTTGCTATTGGATCAGCATAAGCCAAGAGCTCTTGTCCAACAAAAGCTTCTACAAGTTCTCCCTTGTTGACAAAGGTAGTAAGCGGGTCAAGAAACCATGGTACGATATCCAGATTCAGCGCTGCTTGACTGAGTCCAACATCTAAGAAAATAATTTTAAAGTCATTAAGATATGCTTCAGATCCAATTGGTATTCCTTGACCAGCACTTCGAGTAACAGGATGAAAAAGTCCGGCCTTTTGTAAAAGCTCAAGCGCAGGCTCAAGTTCTCTTTTTTGGTAATCACCAATTTTACTGTACATAAACTTATTACTCAGTTGCGATAAAGCATGCGCAAAGAGAGCATCAAGATATTTGATTTGTCTCTTTGCGGCATATTTATTGAAATCTTGTTGATAGGAATCAAGGAGGTCGCTATGTACTTTTTTTACACTACGTGACGTTTGTGTTTGCATCCATGTATTCACTGCAGCTGGCATGCCGCCCAAAGCCAAGTACGTTCCAACAAGTGCCAGTAACTTATCATGAAGTCCATCAAAAAGCGGATCGGTAGGATTGTGTTCCAAAATTGTTTGCGCCCATCGTTCATGCCCAAGAGCAACCACAAATTCAAAAAACGACATAGGGTACATATACAGGCTCGAAATTCTGCCAACGGGCATCCCCACTTGTTCGATCGCAAAATCCAAAAGAGAGCCTGCGGCAATAACGTGTAACTCGGGCATTATTTCATAAAAATAACGCAAGGCAATAATTGCTTGTGGAACTATTTGGATCTCATCGATAAAGAGTAATGTTGAACCGGGAATGATTTCTTTTCCAAGGTACTCTGAAAGCTGAAATACCATTCTCTTTGGATCAAGATCTTGGGATAATATTTTTCGAGCGTTTTCATCAGACTCTAAGTTAATTTCAACAAACTGTTTAAATGATGCACCTAAGTTTCTTGCAGCGTGAGTTTTGCCAACCTGTCGTGCGCCACGGAGTAATAATGGCTTTCGGTTGAATGCTTCATTTTTCCATTCTTGCAAAAAGAAATCGATTATTCGTTTCATTGGCACTCATTTCTATTTTCAGGTTCAATGTATAAAAACCAAACTAACTTTATCGAGTTTATGTATAAAAAACAAGGTTAAAATTGCGGATTTATGTATAAAAACCAAAGATACTGTCAATCATAATAGGTGGTAATTACGTTTTATCTTTGGTTTGAGTCTATACAAGAGACCAATGAATCTCTAAGAGTTTGTTCTACATTTTTTATTTTTGTATATTTTTACGATAAACTTGCTTGCATGGTTAAGCTAAAAAAATTAAGCGATCTGAAAGGTCATCATGCAGATAAGCTGGCTTGTGCTCATGCCACCATTGTTGGTGGTTGTGTTGGCAATTTTAACACGACGCATTGTTTTTTCTCTAGGTGTCAGCATTCTATCTGCAGCACTCATCCTTCATGACTTTCAATTAAAACCGGCTTTGACCACCGTTGGTGTGAGAATTTGGAATGCAACTGAATTAGGCTATCTTACCTCGTGGGAAAGTTTTTGGTCTGCCTGGTATCTTTTTATTTGTCTTTTTTTAATTGTTCTTGGCATCATGATTGAATTGATAACGCAAACAGGCGGAGCTTTTGCATATGGTCAAGCACTGAGAAATCGACTTAAAAATGCAAAAAATGCAGAAGTGGCAAGTCTTATGATGTCGCACCTTTTCTTTGTTGATGACTATTTTGGTAGCTTAACGGTTGGTTCGGTGATGCAGCCCATTATCGACCAGTTCAAAATTCCACGCGTAAAGCTTGCCTTGCTTGTGAGTGCTATTGCAGCACCACTTGCAGTTCTTTGCCCTATCTCAAGCTGGTCGGCAGATATCATCATGCAGTTGCGACAGTCAGGTATTTCAACGGTCATGCAAGAAGGTACTGTTCTACTCGCTGATCCGTTTTATGCCTACCTCATGGCGATTCCATTTTTATTTTATGCGCTCATAACAATAGCATCGCTTTGGTTTATGGTGTTGACGCGTACATCGTATGGAACATTGAAGTGTCATGAAGAAGAAGCAGCGCGAACCGGCAATCTCTTTGGTGGTAAAATTGCCCTTACTAGGCGCATGAAGGTGGTTGATGCTGCTCAGATGCACAACAGTTCAATATGGGATTTCTTACTTCCTCTTGTTACGCTTTTTGTTACGGTTATTATCGGCATTGCCTATCTTGGGTTTGGTCGTATTCCGATTGCACTTTTTCTTGGCAGTTGTTGTGCAACGCTCATTGGTATGGTCTATTTATTCATGCGCAAAAAGCTGAAAATTTCTATGATCCCTGATGTTGTACGTTCTGGTGCTATGCTGATGCTTCCATCAATCATGGTGTTGGTTTTAATCTGGACATTGAGCGCTTTGTTGAAAAATGATCTTGCGACTGGAAATTATCTTGCAGGCTTGTTGATTGGTCATATTACTATCTCGTTATTACCTGGAATATTTTTCCTGCTTGCAACGCTTATTTCTGCAACTATGGGTTCTGCTTGGGGTACCATTGGTCTACTGATTGCTATTGCTATTCCAATGTTGGCATCATTTGTGCCAGGAGCTATTCCGGTAACTCCAGACCAAATTACAATTGTTTTCCCTTTGATTGCGGCCATTATCTCAGGAGCTGTTGCGGGAAACCATCTTTCACCAATTGCAGATATTATGCTTCTTTCCAGCGCAAGTGCCGGCTCATATCATTTTGATTTGGTTAAAGCACAAATCCAATATGCTTTTCCATCCGTTATCGCATCGGCGATAGCATTTTTTACTGCAGGTTTTATGATTCAAACGTATGGAATTTTGCTTACTGCGTGTACAGCTGTTGCTTTAGGGATTGTAATAAGTATTACGATGATTAAAACGTTGAGTAAATTAAGTTGAACGTGATGGTTGGATACACAAGTTCTGCATTAATTATTAATGAGTAGAAAAAAGCCGCTCTGCGTTAAACAGAGCGGCTTTTTAATTTTCAATACTATAATAAGCATCAGTGCTCGGTACTCTTATTTACGAGAGCCAGCTTTCAAATGATACTTACGTAAGCGAATTGACTTTGGTGTAACTTCGATAAGCTCATCGCTGTTAATCCAGTCAAGTGATGTTTCCAAGTTCATAACCCGTGCAGGTGCAATTTTTACTGCATCATCAGAGCCAGAAGCACGCATGTTGGTGAGCTTCTTTTTCTTGGTTGGGTTAACATCAAGGTCATTTTCTCGGCTGTGTTCACCAATAATCATACCTTCGTAAACGTCTTCACCAGGAGAGACAAAGAGAATTCCACGAGGCTGAAGGCCATCAAGCGCATACGCAGTGGTTTGTCCCATTTCCATGGAGATCATTGCACCACGGGTACGTGATGGAATTTCACCAGCATGGGGTTGGTATGAATCAAAACGATGGTTCATTAAGCCGGTGCCGCGTGTATCGGTCAAGAATTGGCTTCTGAAACCGATTAATCCTCGTGCAGGAATTTTAAATTCAAGGCGAACTTTCTGTGTTCCATGGTGTTCCATGTTTTGGAGCAATGCTCGGCGTTTGCCAAGATTTTCCATAATCACGCCTTGGTGAGCTTCTTCAACATCAACTGTGAGTAATTCTATTGGTTCGTACTTAACGCCGTCAACCATTTTACAAATTACTTCAGGTGCTGAAAGTTGAAGTTCAAAGCCTTCGCGACGCATGGTTTCAACCAAGATGCCAAGATGCAATTGACCACGGCCTGATACCTTGAAGGTTTCAGGAGTGTCGGTATCTTCAACGCGCAATGCCAAGTTTATTTTTAATTCTTTGTAGAGCCGTTCACGAATTTGTCGGGATGTCAGCAATTTGCCTTCACGTCCTGCAAATGGTGAGTTGTTTACTGAGAAGAGAATCGAAAGTGTTGGTTCGTCAATTGCAACGTACGGAACTGGGTTTGGTTTGTCGACATCACAAATGGTGGTACCAATTTGAATGTCTTCATCAACACCAGCGATTGCAACGATATCGCCAAATTGAGCACTCTCAGTTTCAGCTCGTTTAATACCATCAAATTTATACAGCTTTGTGATCTTTGATGTTTTACCAACCCATTCATCTTTACATGGAATAAACGGTCCGCCAACAGAAATTGAACCACTAAAGATTCTTCCAATTGCGATACGGCCAAGGAAATCTGAATGATCCAAGTTTGTAATCAAAATACGAAGATCATCAGTTTCTTGTTTTGGAACTGGAATGTGCTCAAGAATTCCATCAAAAAGAGGCTGCATGGTACCTTCAAGTTTCAATGGATCTTGTGATGCATAACCATTACGTGAAGAGCCATAGAAAACTGGGAAATCAAGTTGCTCTTCGCAGGTTGCAAGATCAAGGAAAAGATCATGAACCATACGTTCAGTACGCTCAATGTCAGCATCTTTACGATCAATTTTATTGATCAGTACAATGGGCTTGAGATTGAGTTGTAATGCTTTCTGCAGTACAAATCGAGTACCTGGAAGTGGACCCTCTGCGGCATCAACAAGCAACATGAAGCCTTCAACCATTTGCAAGGTACGTTCAACTTCTCCACCAAAGTCCATGTGACCAGGGGTATCAACGATATTGATAGTTGCGTTTGGCAAGCGGATTGAAGTATTTTTTGCAAGAATGGTAATTCCGCGTTCGCGTTCGATATCGCCTGAGTCCATGACTCGATCAACGGTATCGCTCCCGCAGGTGCCGGATTGTTTCAACATTTCGTCGACCAAGGTTGTTTTTCCATGATCCACGTGTGCTATAATAGCGATATTTCGAATATCTAAGCGTTGCTTAAAACTCATAATTTAAAACCTCTGTAAGCGTTCTATCCTGTTACGTTAAGAAACGAATAGTGGAAGGACCATGAAATTGCAAGCATCCTTCCACTATTTGTGCTATTTCAAAAGGATCTGTTTATACGTGCATTGAGCAAAATGGTAACAATGCCATGCTGCGAGAAACCTTAATTTGGGTTGCAAGCATACGTTGGTGGAACAGGCAGTTGCCTGATACACGCTGAGGCAAAATTTTGTTACGTTCAGTCAAGAAAATACGTAAAAGGTTTACGTTCTTGTAATCAAGATTTGCTTCTTGCTCGTCGCTACCGCAAAATCTGCAGTGCTTAGGAGTAAGGTAAGATTGTTTACGAATTTTTTTCTTAAGCAATCGTGAACTTACTTTTAATTTGAATTTTGACATAGTTTAATCCTTATCAAGAATGTGCAAGAAATTACTCTTGTTCATCGTAGTTATCAAAGCCTGTACCTTCTTCTGCTTCACCTTTTGTTGATGCAGCATCAACGCTGCTCAAAAGGCTTTCAACTTTGTTCTCTTTCAAGAATGTGTCGATGTTTGCAGATCTGCTTGCATCCAAAGCGTCTGGCTTTTGATAGTGAGCAGGAGCATTTTTTGCAAGTTTGATATGGACATGGCGCATAATGAAGTCATTGCACTTGATCTTAAGGAAAGTATCAAGTTCTTTGAACATACCACCGGTTGCACTGGAAGCTTCAACTTCGTAACGAGCAAGAACGTAAATTCCATATTCGTTTTTTGCAACAGGGAAGCAAAGGCGGTACTTGCCCCAACGGTCAAAAGAGCTCAGTTTGCCCTGTGGAGCGGTGGAAACAAGTTTTTCGATTTGGCGTTCAAGGAGCGTGAGCTCATCTTGAGTGATTTCTGGACGAGCCAGAATTAACGTTTCATAACGTAGCATAGATATGGTTCTCCCGTATCGTTCGTATTAAAAACAGGGGGAGATAACGGCCAATGACCGTTAACGGTACCCTTTGACTTTCAACGTGAAAATCAGAATTAAGCCTATCAGATGGCGGTTTTTTTGCAAGTTTGACAGCTAGTATTTGGAAAAAATCCATAAAGAGGGTTCTGGGTAGGGATTAGGGGCAAAAAGATGGAGTTTCTTGGAGCAGGGGGTCTGAGAGCGACCCCCTCATAGAATTTAGTTAATCTTAGCTTTGAAAACATTGAGGTAGCGTTAGAAGTATTGCCTTCCAATCATCATGCATCTCCATTATTTCGCTTGTATAGCGATGTTGGTGTAATTTTACAATAAGGGCTATCTGCGCCAATGTAAAAGAGGGTGGGCGTACAGAAGGCAGCGTTGGTGTGCGATAATTTCGTAAAATGAGTACGTCTCCGTTATGCAGTGGAATTACTTGTGTAATTGAACCTGTGAACTCAAAGCTTTTTAGGCATTTACCTGTCTTTATATCCCAAATTTTTATAGAGCTTTTGTTTTGCGAAGGGTAAAGGTTAGATGAAATAATATTTCCATCACAAAGTTGAGCAATCGATTGAATGTATTTGGTATCCGCGTTTTGGAGCGATTTTGAGCATTCATATGTTTGTAAAATATCATTAAAATTCCAAATTTTGATGATATCATTGCTGAGCAGTGAAGCAAATTGGTTGCCATTACTTTTATGCAGAGGAATGATGCTTGTAACGGAATGAGCGCAGGGATCTTGAGATGACATTTCGGTATCTAAGTTTGCGTTATTTGTAAAAGTATTTTGATAAGAGGTGTCACACTGGGCGATGCACTTATTGCGGTTGGTGTCCCAAATTTGTATAACTCCTGAATCCGAACCCGATGCAATAAAACTGTTGTGCAATTTGGTAACGCATGAAGAGTTGAGATTGGTATCGATAAGATCAAATGTACTTCCTGAGGCTAAATCCAAAATCCTTACAGTACCGCATTCAAGGCTCAAAGCTAGTTTTCCATGTTCAAGAGAAGTAGCGTACGTTATGAGTTGACGACTTCTAAAAATGGTATCGTTACTTTTATTATTAAAATCGATCAATTTTATAGAGCTTATTTTTATATGGGAATTCCAATAACATACTGCGAGACTATCATTTTCACGTTGTGTTATTGTTGTAATCTTTTCATCAATGAATTGATTAGAATTAATAGTTTTTAGATGTTTACATTCTCCTAATTCACCATCGAGTCGCCAAATTTCTATCATGTTACTGTTATCATGATCATAAAAAGCAACTAACGATGACGATGGGTTTTGGTTATGCAATAAGATAATTTTTTTATCTTTGGGGAGTTGGTTAAGGCTCTTTATTGCTATGTCAGAGATGCTGCTGTTTTTGCATGCTGGAAAGTGTTTGCTTAATGATAGATCGTTTTGCGTGAATCGGTAATCCCAATCAAGCCTATCTTCAAAATTTAAAAGCTCGCTCTTGATTGACTCTGTTATATCAGCTTCATAAACTAGTTGTTTTGCTTTATTTACAAGATCGATTTCTTCCATCGTAATAATATTATGATTCATTTCAGTATTAAAGCTTATTTGAGCAAATACCTCATTAAGCATTTCAATGTCGGTATCTTTATCCATGTCAGTATCAGATTCTTCTGTATCATGATCATTATCATCAAGCTTAAGATGCTTTAATTGCATGAGGTCAAGCTCATCGTCAGAATTAGATCGGTTACGTTTTTTGGGTTGTTGCTTCTTGTTATTGGGTACGCCGGCGTGTGGGTTGTCCATTCCTATGAGTTGCGATGCACACACGAGTGCTATGAGTAAAAGTGCTTTGGTTATTTTTAAATTTTTCATGCAATATTTCTTCATTATTTTGGTTTCTGTTATTGGTTAATTCTATTCAAAAATGGTTCTTTAAATTCTTCAGGAATGGTTTTAAAGACTTCGTGCCAGTCGCTATGCAGCTCTATTTTTTCATGAGTGTTGCGATGTTGCTGTAATTGAACTATGAGAGCTATTTGTGTTAATGATAAATTTTGGGGGTGCATCGTTACTATTTTGGGTATACCGTAATCGATTGGGTATAGAAGAATATTTCCATCATTCAGTTGAGTAATACAACTATTGACCCATTGGTTTTTAAGTGTTGAGTGGCATTTACCTGTGTTAATATTCCATATTTTTATAGTACTATCATGTGAAGCCGAGATAAGCTGGCCATCTTTGAGTTGAATTATGCTCGTGACTTGGTCGGTATGTTCATTAAGCTTTATGCTCTGTTTGGTGTCCATATTCAAAATTTTAATGGAACCGTTAGCTGAGCCAAAAGCAAGGCGTCCATCGTAAAGCTGTTTCATGCAAATTATTTCATGAGTATTGTTGATCAGATCTAAGTTTTTACCGGTTTGAAGATCTAAGATTCTTATGCAGCCTGTAGTTGTGCTGTAAACAATGCGGCCATCGTGAAGCTGTAGAGCCGACGTGATTTCGTCTGTATGAATTTTTATATCTAAGCAAGTTCCTGTTTTGACATCCCAAGTTCTTATTGTGCGGTCTTTTGAGCAGGTTGCAAGATTTCCATCTGGTAGGTTAATGAGGCCTGTAACGTTGCCAATATGGTGAGCGTGAAATTTTTTTAAGCACTTTCCTGCGATAATGTCCCATATTCGTATCATTTCATCAGCAGAATAAGATGCAAGGCGGTTGTCATCAAGTTGAACCATGTATGCGCATTCTTCTCCGTATTGACGACTATCTGAAAGTAAATGTACGAGTTCTGGTGCTTCTGATTGAGTATCAACTTGTCTGATTTGGATGGTTCCATTTTCTTCAATATCTGAGAATAAGCTGGAAAAAGCCAATGAGCCATCGCGAAGTTGAATAAACTTTCGAAAAGGCGGTAGGTAGAAAATAGAATTTTTCACTTGATGTGAGTGATACATGCATTCAGAAAAATATTGGCTTAACGCTGATATTTTCTCAAAATAACTTTCGATTAACAAAGGTTTTGCTACGCCAATATCACGATTAAGAAGAATTTTTGGTGTATTAAAATTCTTGAGGATTTGGTTGATCGGTTGTTTTATATCGGCGCTGTACGCCAATTTTCTTATCATGTGAGCAATGAGCTCTTCTTCAGGTCCTGAAGTTGGGAGTTTATTTTCTGTATCGTCTTGGATAATAATATTAGGATTTTTGTTATGCGAATATTCAGATAGGTTTGATTCTTTTTTTTGATGAAAATAAAAATCAAACGAATCCAATTCTAGATCTATATCCATACAAAAAGAGCTATCTAAGAAATCTTCTTCTGGGTTGTCCATTGCAGCAAGTTGTGATGCACTCAGCAGTGCTGTGAGTAAAAGTGCTTTGGTTATTTTTAAATTTTTCACGACATTTCCCCCCATTATTTTAGGTCTAAAAAAATATGCTTGATGAATAATGAAGCATCCATCAAGCATATTTTTGATTTCAGGTGAAATAAGAAATCCTGATAAGCTTACGAAAGCTTTTGGTAGCGGTAAATTACCTTGCCAATAATTCGACAATGATCTTTACCTTTAACAAGAGCAAGCGGAGCTTTTTTATGGTTAACCGACTCAAGGACAATAAATTCATCCATGAAGTTGATTTGCATAATTGCGCGTGTTGGATTTTCGTTGCCATATTCAACTGCAACGGTGTCCCCAGAGCTTGTCCACATGCCAGGAGCAATAATCAAAAGATCGCCCTTAACAAAGTTTGGAGCATAGCCACTGTCTTGCACGTTGAGGCAGAACATTGGGCTGTCTTCGTTTGCAATAACAGGAACAAATTGGTCCTTAAAGCCAGTTGCAATTTGTGTTGCCTGGTTATTGAACTCTGATGGTTGTGCTGGAATTTCACCAACAACAGGAACAATTTTCAGCTTAAGATTAAGCGGCGAATTGTTATCATCATCAGACTTTGGCATTTGGATTTGCGTTGAAACTCGATCGGTCCGGTCTTTTCCAAGATCAAACAAATCAACAGGCTCAAGTTCAAAAGCTTCTGAAAGCTTTTTGAGCGCGTCTTCGTTCCAACGACGTGTTCCGTTCTTGATGTGAGTCAAGTAACTTTCCGAGATACCGGTCTTTTCAGCCAGTACTTTCATGGTCCAGCGACGTTCGCGTAACAATTCTTTTACGCGTAAGCGAGTAGTGATCATTATATAACCCCCCTGTTTTAGTATCTAATAACCGACATTTCTTAATTTAATTTTTAGTTTAATTGTTTATGTTTTTTACCTTCTTCATGTCGCCTACTACACGATCCAATAATTCCTACAAAATTACATGTTTCGCAGAAATAGACCTCTTGTGATTCATTTGAATGGGCATCGTGTAAATGTTGTTTTAACTCAGCTATATTCATACGTTGTACGTCAGTTTTATCGCAGTTGCCGTATGGGCAGGCTCGGTGATTGCTCGAGAGATAGTGCAATTTTAGATTAGACCCAAATGTCGCAGTGATATTGCAACCATCAAATCTACAAGGAATCTTCTCAGCCGTTGATTTAAAAGATGCAGCCTCTTCTTTTTCGGTACGAATTTTCTTGTTGTGATAAGGCTTTTTTTCAGTAACTTGATTATTGTTGTTGTTATTTAGGAATTCAAATTTTCTTTTTTTTGGCTGAGTTTGGGGTTCTACATATTCTTGGTCAAGTTCTGCACATTCTTGATATGTGCCATTTAACCGAGCTTGTGTATTGTAAAAAACATAGCGGCCAAGATCTCTTGTTTGGAAAAGCCTGAGCTTTTGAATAAAGCTACCATTTTGGTAGTACTCGTATACTTGATCTACGCTTTGCTCAGATAGCTTTGGTGTATACAAATATTTTTGAAGCCACTCGATCACCATCTCATCTGTTGGATGTTTAACTCGAGTAGATAGGTGTCCTAATTTTTGTTCATTGAGTATTTTTCTGAGTGCTGTGATAAGCACGGTGAGTACAGCATTCGGGTTTCCTATTGCAGCTGTAACTTCATCAAAGGTTAAGTAAGCACCTGTTTGACTTGCTTGAAGTGCAATTCGAGCGTTTTTAATTTCTTCTAATGTATAATCATTCCAGAGAAGTTCTGCCGTGAGCGCATGATCGCTACAATCTTGATTCAAGAGTGCACTTACAAGTGTTGATATTCGATTCGCAGGAGTTTTTTGCAGGTTATTTTGTCTTTGATGGTTATTGCTATTATTGTTGTTGTTTAACGTCCTTTGTATGGAGCGCTGACTACTTGATTGTTCAGTTTTAACAACAGCCTTTTTTACCCATAATTTATCGTTATTATCCTGCATAGCAAAAGCAGAATAGACAAAACCATGTAAGCTTATTATCAAAAAAATTACATTTTTAACCATGTTCATCATGAACCTTTACATAATTGGCATTTCAGGAGTTCAATTCTTTACAATAGGATTTAAAATATTGACATTATTTTCCTATTGTTACTCATCAGCCTACCAAATAGTTTCAGTTAGTCAAACGGGTGTGGGGCAAGCCTGCGATGGGTTTTTCAAGCAGGATTTTAAGGTGAGTCTTTTGAAGAGTTTGATTTTATCGACTGCGGCGATGCATTTGAGTAATAATTCCGTGATCTGGTGATCCCAAGAGTACAATCCCAAATAATATGCCTGAAACCATAGCTATACAGCCTGCAATAGATGAATTGAGCATGATGGCAAGTGCATAGCCACCCAGTGAGCTTGCAATGCCAAACCCGCAGCTGAGCATGAGCATCGTTGAAAAATTGGAAGAGCAGAGGTAGGCGGTTGAAGCAGGAATAATCATAAGTGCTACAACAACAATTGAACCGACTATATTGAATGTTGCGACAGCGCTGATACTCGTAACCGTCATGAGGAGGTAATGCAAAATTGCAGGTGAAAAACCGGCAAGATGAGCATATTGAGCGTCAAAAAGGGTAACGTGCCATTCTTTATGCAAGATCATTGCTATCAAGATATTTATGGCGCAGGCAATCAGTAAAACCCATACAGCATACGGGCCACAATCAATATTCCACAGATTCAATCGAGTAAATGGAGCAAAGGCAAGTTCTCCCAAAAGTACCATGTCGGTATCAAGGTGCGCGTCTCTGGCGTAGTTGCTAATGATAATAACGCCCAGTGAGAAAAAGAGTGGAAAGATCAGGCCCAAAGCAGCATCCTTTTTTAATTTTTTTGATGCGATAATTTTTTCTACAACGATGACTGCGCCAAGGCCAGAGAGGGCTGCTCCGAGTAAAAGAAGTGGTGAGTCAAGGCGTTGTGCATACAAAAACATAAGCGCTATTCCTAAAAGTACCGAGTGGCTGATTGCATCACTCATAAGTGATGCTCCGCGTAGTACCAAGAGTGTTCCAGGTAGAGCACAGGTAATGGCGGTAAGTGTTGCAATAAGCGCAATCTCAAAATGTAGCATGTTGACTCCTAGGTGTTGCGTGATGTGGTGAGTAGTGATACACAGGTCAACGTCGTGGCAATAACAACCATTGCTGGACCCGTTGGTATTGTTTCATAGTAATAGCTCAAAATAGTTCCTGCAGTAGTGGAAAAAATTCCAAAAACTGCTGCGAGCAACGCCATGCTGTGTAAGTATGAAGTCCATTGTCGAGCAGCCGCTGCGGGTGCTATCAGCAGCGTTGTAATTAAAAGAACCCCAACCGTTTGTATTCCAATACCAATTAAAACAATAAATAAAAGAGTGAGCAGCATATCAAGAAGGCGAGCTGAGTAGCCAATGCTCTGAGCAAAAGTAGAATCAAAGGTAAAGACGGAAAACTCTTTCCAAAAGAGGAGCACTAAAGCAACAATCGATCCACCAGTAAAAAATATGGTGAACATATCGCTGTAGAGTAAAAGGGCTGCATTACCGAATAAAAACCGTCCAAGTATCGCTTGTTGTGCCGAATATGAACGTTGAATAATTGCTAAAAGCACAAGTCCTGTGCCAAAGAAAAAAGAGAGAATGCATCCTAGAATTGCATCAATTTTTAATCGAGTATTCGCCTTAATCCAATGTAAAAGAAATGCTCCAACTAAACTTGCACATGAGCCTCCTGCTAAGAGTACAAGAGGATTGGTTGTTTGTGTTGCCATAAATGTGAGTGCAATTCCTGGCAATGATGCATGTGCCATTGCATCGCCAAAAAGGCTTTGTCCGCGTAGGAGTGTAAAGCAGCCCAGAACTCCGGCAGAGAGTCCCAGCATTCCCATGGTGATAACGAGTGGAATGAGAGGATGTATCTGTTCAAGATGTGTAATAAATGCTGTTAACATGGTACTACCAACCCATAGGTTTGAGCAAGCGTTGTTGGAGTAATAGCTTGGCTAACAGGGCCGCAAGCAACCGCTTTTTTATTAATGAGCAATGCCCAATCAAAATAACTTAAGGTATTTAAATCGTGATGCACGATGATGATTGTTTTTCCCTGGTCGCGCATGGTGTGTAGTAGTGAAATAATCATCTTTTCAGAGTGAGCATCAATTCCTGCAAAGGGTTCATCAAGCAAGTAAATTTGTGCTTCTTGAGCCAGTGCTCGAGCAAGGAACAGGCGTTGTTGTTGACCTCCAGAAAGTTCTTGAATAGGCCGCGCTGCATAGTTGCTGAGCCCAACAAGTTCGAGTGATTGATCAGCTTGAGCCCAATCAGTTTTTCCAGGTCGTTTGAACCATCCAAGTGAACCATATCTACCCATGATAGCAACATCGCGTGCGCAGGCAGGGAAGTCCCAATCGATTGATGAACGTTGAGGAATGTAGGCAACTTGATTTCGTATTGTGTTGTACGGAGTTCCCAGAAATTTTACAGTACCAGCGCGTGGCTGCACGATAGATAAGATAGATTTTAAAAAAGTAGTTTTACCTGCACCATTTGGACCAATCAGAGCAGCAACCACTCCTTGTGGAATACGTGCACAAAGATCGTGCAAAATGACAGTGTCTTTATAAGCAACAGTGAGGTGGTCAACTTCCAGGGCTGCCGTCATGGTTTATTCCTTTTGTTTGAGTGATTCAACAAGCGTTTGAATGGTGTATTGTATCATTGAACGGTACGTATCGGCTGGTGATGTCTCATCACCCAAAGAATCGGTGTACAACTCTGGTCCAATAGCAACTTTTTTATTATAGCGAGCTACTGCTTGTTGCAGAGCTTCAATGCTTTTATGGGGAACGCTCAACTCTGTGAAGATGGTCGAGACGTTGTTGGTGGCAATGTACTGAGCTAAATGCTCAACACTTGCGGTGCTGATATCAGAATCGGTACTAATTCCTTGAAGCCCGATAACGGTAAAACCATACGTTTTTCCAAAATAACCAAATGCATCGTGTGCGGTGATGAGTATGCGTTGTTCGGCTGGCAGTTCAGCGGCTTTGGCGCAGACATACTGGTCGAGTTTTTCAAGTTCAGCGCAATATTCTTCGCAGCGCTCATGGTAAAAATCGGTGTATCCAGGATTGTTTTCATCAAGAATTTGTGCTGTATAACGAACAATTTTAATCCACAGGGGAACCGAAAACCAGACGTGTGGGTCGTAGCATTCTGTATTACTTGTTACTCGTAGATCATCAGGGTGCAGGGCTTTGCACACGGCATAGGTTGGCTTATAACTCTTCATCCCTTTGAAAAGTTCAGCCATTTTTCCTTCAAGGTGCAGCCCTTGATACATGATGAGATTTGCATGAGCTATGTGATGCATATCTTGCTCTGTTGCTTTGTATAAGTGGGGGTCGATGCCAGGCCCCATAAGACTGATGATTTCGATCGTATCACCTGCAATATATTTGAGTGCATCAGCAAGAAATGTTGTGGTACAAACAACACGATATTTATTGCTCATAAAAGGTGAATAAGCCTGTCTTGCAATAACAATTAAGCTTATGAGTAATGTTGCAAAAATGATGATGAGAGGGAACTTCTTCATGGCTCTATTTCTTAGTTTTTATAGATGGTAAAATTTTGTAGGGATTTATCCTATAGCCAATGAGCATGAAAGTAAACTTCAAAAAATTTTACTTACAATAGTTACGATTACCCACATAGACTCGCTGGTAAGGACACCTGCGCAAAAGGGCGCATAGCGTTCTTTATTGACTGGAAGAGCAGAAATAAGTCCGCCTCCTACAAGGCTCCAAAGGAGGCTTGCAGGCATGAGCAGCCCGCCAAGTGTCATTGCAGGGCTGATACGAAATTTTTTGAGGAGAAATCCATAAAAGAAGCCAAAAACTAGGGTGAAATAATCGAAGGATAGGGTTTGAATAAGCAACGCCTTTGTTCTCCCTCGTTGACCAAAAAGATCAGGGCTTCCAAGCTGGAAATTGGTGAATAAAAGCCAAAAAATAACTCCAATGCTGAGTGCTGTCACGACCAAGCCAATAAGTTGATAAGCAACTAAGTGCTTTTTGGGATAGCGACCGATATGAAAAATATTATAGTCGAATAGGTAATCAGAAGCACTGGCAGCGCATATGTGAAAAAAAATACAAATTAACGTGAGGTGTTGCGGTAATAGTGTAAAAAATAGCAGCATTGGGATCATGATAAATGTTGAAAATCGGCCAAATTGTACCATGCCAATATGCCCACTAATCACGCAAATATGGTAGGTTGCAATGCCACTCAGGATCAGGAACGAGAGTCCTGCAAAGAGGCTAAAACCTGCTGTTATGAGAAGGGCTAGACTACAAAGTCCTATTGCTGCCCCGTACAGACCGGTCGATTTATTCTGTTGCATGAACGCAATAAATGATTTGCTTGGATCCCCGCCTTCGCGAGGATGACATCCCCAGATTAAATTTTTCAGGAACAAATCGTATTTCCATGATTTAATAGAGGATGAAAAGAGTGATTTTACCAGTGTATAAATTTTGGCAAAAATACCTGTTGAGTAGATTCCTGAAATCAGTTCAGAAAGAATAAGTCCACTACAAAACCCCATTAAAATTGCCGATGGGGTCACCGCAGAGGTTGTCCAAAAAAACTGTATAATTGGTGGAATCAAGAGTGTCAGTATTGGCTTTGAAAGAAAGCCAACGAGCAAGGGCAGGACTATACGAACTCCTGCAGAAAAACCTACTGCAGCAAGCATTGGTGAAAGCGAAAACGCCAGTTCACAACCAAAGATGCTTGCAATAGAAATCGACTTTGGAATGAATCCTGCAAAGCGCCAGATTCCATCGCGCATTGTGCAAATAATGCTGGTCAGAGCAAAGCCCAGGGCAAGTGTTTTTGTTTGCTCACTATTTCCTGCAGAATGAATGACGTTAAAGGTAAGTCGACTTGATGGAAAGGGAAGCTTGTGCTGGTCAATGAGCGGGTTTGCAAAAATCCAACCAAGAAAGATGCCCAGTGAACCTGCACACAGGGTGATAAGTCCCATTGCTAGAAAAAAATACAGCGGTTGAGCTAGGAGTTGAGTAAACAGTGCGGCATCAAGAAAATAAAGCATTGGCAGGGCAAAGCCAACACCTACTGCGATAGTCCCACCGCCTGCGGCAATAGCCTGGAGCGCTGCAACCTGGTATTCTGTTGCATGATCGGATCTTTTTAGGTAGAGTCTTCTGGTTATAAAATTGCCAATCAAGGCGATAGTTGGTGCAAGCCATGGCCCGAGCATGGAAACCATTGATACATAAGCAAGTGTTACCGTTGTGAAGATGGTCAAACAAAAGCTGATAATAAGTAGTAGTGGGACCATATGAGGTAATCTCCTTATAAAATTTTGAAGTTCAAGCCTGTTTTGAGAAAAGTCACTCAAGAATTACCGGAAGGATGCGATCTGTCAAATGGGTACGCAAGGCGAGAGTTATTGCTTTTCACGCTGAAATTAATTTACTATTAGAATTAGGGGAGTGTCTGGTTGTGGAGACAAGACGGATATTAAGAAACCAAGGAGCATGTGTGCTCAAGGTAGATAGTGAGTTTGATATGAGATATAAAATAGGCAAAATAATTCTTTTGATAGTCGGAGTACTCTTTGCCGTCGTTATGGGAAGGAAGATCTATCGCTTTGTATCATTTGGAACCCCTATTACCCTGAGCCGACCTCAAGAGCCATCCCTGATTGATTTTAATGCAGCAGCTTCATTTCCACTTGTGCTCAATGAAAATGATAAAGCGCTTGATTACGATTTTAATAGTCTTGTAGGGCTTTTAGAGGAGTGTGACCAGATCAAACGCGATTTTTATGCAGATTTCACCCCCCACTTTGCTCGAGTCAAGGAAGTTGATCGTCAAAAAGTTGAAGACTTACTTAAACAATTGTACCAAGAACGAGCTTCGTTTAAGCATTATGCTGCTGAGCTTAAAGGGTCTGCTAAGCAAGGGCTTTCTATAAAAAAGAGACGTTCGCTTGATTATTATATGAATGTTATTCAACGGAATATTGTGGATCTTGAGCGAGTTAAAAAGATTTTTTCATCATAAATTAATGAGGGCGAGTTCTTGTACAAGAACTCGCCCTCATTAATTTATGACTCTGAAGAGTTGTAATTTTTTGTGACTGCAAAAAATTATTAATCACCTAAATCTAGATTTTTAAAATCAAAAGCGCTTGGTTCAACTTCAATGCCGCCTGAAAATAAGTTTTTTAAATCGCTACAAAGCTCGTTTATATCAACATCAACGATTTTATTCTCAAGATTGTCCAAAGCTTCAGCAATCACTTGAGGTATTTCGATTCCCAATAATTTTGAGACTGCGTTGATTCTATACTTATATTCTTTAATGTATTGAATATTGTCATTTCTTAGTTTCAGTTGATCGATAATGATATCCAGGCAATTTTTATCATCATTATTCTTTAAGAGCAGATCAGCGCCGCGGCGTATAAGATCAGCTGTCTTATTAAGAATTGCAGGAACTTCTTCTGGTGGACAATAACTCATAATTGTTCTATGAAGTTCAGTATTGCCATCTTCGTCCTGTTGGTTAACTTCCAGAAAAACGCGCTTTTGAGCAGTAGTTATCGGGTTGTTAAGTGGGCGTTTTTGAGGGCAAATTTTTACTGTTTTTCGGGGGGCTCCAAAAGCCGAAGAAAAAGTTATTGCAGGTATTATAAATAACCAGGTAATAGTTTTTAAATAATTCATGAAGCATTCCTTAAGTATAAATAGTTGTTTATTAAAGCGTTTTATAATAAATAATTATTTATACGAAGTCAATTTTTTCAAATAATTAGATACAAGCAAAAGAGGCTTTATTTTGCATTATTTTCAATTAGCGTATCAATCACAGGCGCCATATTAAAAATTTTTTTCTGCATAAAATAGTACGAGCGACTTGCTGTACAACAAGCCGCTCGCGTTTTTAAGAGATTGTCGTATTAACCGTTAGTAATAATAGGCATAAGGACGTGACTGAGTACCTCTTCTACACTATCAACAAAGACAATTTTGATTCCCGCTGAAACCTTATCTAAGCCAATAGTATCTTTTTCATTTTGCTTTGGCAGAATAACCGTTGAGAGGCCGTTTTGCTTAGCCGCCAAAATCTTCTCCTTTACGCCGCCAATAGGAAGAACAAGCCCTTGTAAGTTGAGCTCTCCGGTCATTGCAAAGTCACCATTAATTGCACGCTTGGTGCATGCAGAAAGAACTGATGAAAGCAATGATATTCCCGCAGACGGGCCATCTTTTGGAATAGCTCCCGCTGGAACGTGAATGTGCAGATCAAATTCTGTAAAAACCTTTGGACTAATGCCAAACATTTCCGCATGCGACTTAGCATAGGTTAACGCTGCCTGTGCTGACTCTTTCATCACATCTCCGAGTTGACCGGTAAGCAGTAACTTGCCCGTTCCTGGCATAAGGACCGTTTCTATTTGCAAGATCTCACCACCGTAGGGAGTCCACGCAAGACCATTACAGACGCCAATACGGTTTGCCTTGAGATACGTTTCAAGCGGAATTCTGCGAGGTCCCAAGTGTTCAGCGATGTTTGTGCTGCTAAAAATGGTTGACTGCTTATTTTGAACAAGGGCACGAGCATACTTTGCGCAGAGTTTTTGAATTTGTCGCTCAAGGTCTCGAACGCCAGATTCGCGTGTGTAGCCATTAATGACTTCGGTAATTGCTTCCTCACTGAGCGTAAAACCTTTTTCTTCAAGACCGGAGTTTTTAATTGCCTTTTTGATTAAGTGATTTTGAGCGATGCTCATTTTTTCATCAGGGGTGTAGCCACTGATTTGAATAATTTCCATACGGTCACGTAGTGGACCAGGTATTGTTGATAGATCATTTGCAGTGGTAATAAACATCACCTTGGATAGATCAAAATGAACGCCTAAGTAGTTATCATAAAATGTTGCATTTTGCTCTGGATCAAGTACTTCAAGAAGCGCCGCTGATGGGTCTCCTCGATTTGACATTCCAATCTTATCGATCTCATCGATAATGATAAGCGGGTTGGTGCTCCCAGACTTTTTTACTGCTTGAATAAAACGTCCTGGTAGAGCCCCAACATAGGTGCGACGATGACCTCTAATTTCAGATTCATCATAGACGCCGCCTAGTGATATTCTAAAATATTTACGTCCTAAACATTCTGCGATTGAAGCTCCCAATGATGTTTTTCCTACGCCAGGAGGACCAAATAAGCACAAAATAGGAGTGTTACAATCTTCTTTTAAAAATCGAACAGAAAGGTAATCAAGAATACGTTCTTTGACGTCTTCAAGGCCGTAGTGGTTTTCATCTAAAATTTTCTTTGCATGTTCAAGATCGAGTATGTCCTTGGTTTGAATTCCCCATGGCATATTAACAAGCCATTCAAGATGGCTTCGAATGACCGATGCTTCCATTGAATCAGGAGACGTTTTTTCAAGGCGTCGAAATTGTCGATGCGCCTCGGTACGAGCTTCTTCAGTAAGAGGGAGCTTATCTATTTTTTCTCTGAGCTCATTGGTTTCATTATCGACATCTTCGCCCAGCTCTTTTTGGATAGCTTTGATTTGTTCGCGCAAATAGTATTCTCGTTGTGAATGGTTAATTGAATTGCGCGTTGTTTCGCTGATCTTTTTTTGAACGTTGCTTACTTCAAGTTCATTGTTAAGAAATTCACAAATTCCATCGATCAAATCGTTTAAGTTTTCACGTTCAAGAAGATTTTGCGCATCCACAACCGAAAGGTTGAGATGTGAAAGAATAAAGTCCGCAACTTTTTCTATATCTTCTATTTGAGACAAAATTACCTGAAAATCAGGGCTGAACATTCTGCCTGCTGACGCGAGTTGTTCGATAAACATGAGCAAGCTGCGCATCTGTGCATCAAGCTTTTGTTTGTTATACGAAGGCCTTACCAGTGAATCTTCAATGATTCGTGCTTGTAAAAGGTCTTGGTCTGATATAATTTCTTCGATGTGTGCACGGCAAACGCCTTGCGTTAAAATCTTTATTCCCCCCTCAGGTAATTGCATAACGCGCATGATGTTACCAACCGTTCCAACTTTATACAAATCTTGGATCCCGATCGGACCTTGATAGCCTTCAGTCTGTGGTCGAGCAGCAAGCAAGAGGATCTTTTTTGACCCTTGTTGTGCAAGTTCAACGCCTTTGGCAATCTTTTCATCCAAAATAAGTAATGGTACCACTGCGTGAGGAAATACAACGACATCAATCGTTGGTATTACCGGAATCACGAGTGGAATTTGCTCCTGTGACACGAAATCGTGTTGATTCTTGTTATCCATGAATGTCCCCTTCCCCCTTGACAGACTGTGCGACTAACAAGTCGAATAAATCGAGGAAAATATTTATTTTTGAGTTGTTGTAAGGTATCTTTGGGTCGATCTACTGAAAAATAAAAGTCTTCGCTGTCATTCTATTTCAAGAATAGGGGATGCTGGTTTGACAAGGCAAGTGGAAAAAAACTAAAGTAAGATCTGGCTGGACTTATAAGCATTTACTTGGCGGGTGACTAGACGTAAGGGATACTGAAAAATGGACAATAATCAAAAATTTGAAATAAGCGTGCACAAGCTGGTAAAGGAATATAAGCAGGGCGATCGCGTCCTGCCTGTGCTCAAAGAGGTAACGACTCACTTTGAATCAGGCAAGTCATACGCCATTACCGGTGTTTCGGGGAGTGGCAAGTCAACCTTTCTCCAATTACTTGGAGGGATTGATACTCCAACTTCTGGAACTATTCACTATGGCCCAACTGATATTTTTTCACTCAAGGGTTCAAAGCGTGACGCATTTTTTAATCAGCACATTGGCTTTGTTTTTCAGTTTCATTACTTAATTAAAGAATTATCAGTGATACAAAACGTTAAGCTTCCGGGCCTTGTTGCCGGCATGTCTGAGGAGCTTGCTAGAAAACGCGCGGATGAGTTGCTTGACTACTGCGGTCTTACAGATAAGCATAATGCACTCCCTGGAACATTATCTGGTGGTGAACAGCAGCGGGTTGCAATTGCCCGAGCTCTTTTTAATAAACCGGCCTTTCTGCTTGCCGACGAGCCAACTGGGAGCCTTGATGCTACAAATGTTGTTCGAGTTGTTGAATTGTTTCTGCGTTGCCAGCGTGAATGGGGTATGGGGTTGATTATTTGCTCGCACGACGAAGCGGTCTTTGAAAAAATGGAAGTTGTGTACCATTTGGAAAATGGAGTTTTGATGTGTCAAAAGTAGCAGAGCTTGCAAGAAAAGAAGCACCTAAAAAACAAAGCATTGAGAAAAGAGAATATATCGCTTACTTAGATCAGAAACTTGGAACATTCAGTTTGGTTTTTGAGGCTTTGGAAGTTGTCTTGCTCAAAGTAATGACTAAGGATTTGAAGATACAGTCATTGGATAAGCATCTTGAAAAGCGCTGGGGTTCTTTTGTGACTCAAGCAAGAAAAAGCATCATCAAGAAAAAAAAGTAACAATACTCACGATAAAGTTGCGGTTGAGTCAAATAGAATTTGTATATCATCTCAAAACATAGTATTCTTGCATCCCGTTAAATAAAAAATATCAAATAAGGATTATATGCAAGCAACCTCTTTTATAAAAGCACTTTCTTTTTTTATTGTTATTCTTAGTTCATCACCACTCTTTTCCATGCAGCATTATAACACTGAAATTTGCAACCAATTACAAGAATATTATGATGATTTTGCAGAGGGGAAAGAATTCTCATATGAGTGTTGTAATCGCTCCTTTACACAGAGAGAATCGTTGAGAAGTCACTTGATGATATTTCATTATATTTGCCTTGATTGTGTTATTCAGTTTAGTTCAGGATTTGAACTTGCAAGTCATATGCGATGTAGAACAACCCATGGTAATAAGCTTTGTGATTATTGTAAGAGCATTAAGACTAAGAGTATTGATGAGCTGAATAGGCATAAGTCATGCTGTCAATTTAGGCCAGAAATGCAGCAACCAAGGTTGCAACAAAGTCATAACTCTTCAAATGTGGTTAATATTCAAATTAAGCAAGAGTTTTATACTTCAATATTCCAACAAAATTTTCATAACACTCAGGTTCATCCATTACAACCGCAGGCGAATTGTTTGGATGAGTTATTTAATGATCAGAGTTTGATGTTTACGGAGTTCTTATCTGGTGAAAATTTAGATGAAGCGTCTGAGTGCTATGAGCATATTTGTGCAGTGTGTTCTACAAGCTTTCCAGGAGCAACTGAGCTTGAGGTGCATTGCTTTGGCGAGCATTTACGATGTCCATGGTGTATTGATTTTGAAGCAAAGGGTCTTTTTGATGTAGAAAATAAGAAGTTTTTTGCTTTGCATGCAGGGAAGATGCATCCAGAAAAAAATATTCATTACTGTGAACAATGTGATATTTTTACGGATGATATTGCCCAAGCGGCACGACATGTTGTAAGTTGCGGGAACAATACTAGTAAGTCTCGTCCATGCCCCGTATTAAATATTCAACCTCGACCAAGCGCGTAGTTGAGTTTAGCTGTCAATTTATGCAAGCACATACGCATGCTGTTCAAGCAGCTGCTCCAGTTCCCAGGCGTATTTGGTACCTGTTGCCGCAGACTCCCTGGCTTTTTGGATAATCAGCTTTAAAGAGGTACTCAAAGAGCTCAAAGGTTGCTTGGTCATTGCCGTGTGTATGTTCAAGAAGCTTGTTAATTGCATTTTCAGATTCTAGCATTTGAGTTAAGAAATGAGCCCAGGGGAACTGCCTGAAAAGATCAGATATAAAATCTGTTGTACAACCTTCTGTTGCCATTTGGTGCTCAAAAGCGTACTGATAAAAATATTTTTCAAGCTCAGGGAACTTTGCAAGTTCAAGCATGTTTTTATCAAGAGGGCTCAGTGTTTCAATTTCTGCGTAGGGCTTACGGGAAAAGAGTCTTTTTTTAGGAACCGACTTTTTTCTTGCAAGTTCTTTGTCTAAAAAGTACTTCTCAAATAGTTTTTGGCGAAGCTCTAAAGTTTCAGGATTCACGTTATCTGCAAAATATTTAAGAATTTCTGGCGAAAGGACAAAATACATATCAGAACGTATAAGTTGAGGAATACGTTCTTTGATAAGCTCTTTATCGCCCGCATTGATTGCAGCAAATTCTTGATCAAGGATAAGAAGTTGATAAAGGTGGTACCATGAACTGGTTTGGTTTGGTGAACATAATTCTTGAATATATTGGTGAAGAATTTCTTCTTGCGATGGTGAATTTGGGAACAAATCGAGTAAAGATTTAATATAAGCAAGGACTTCACGCGGAAGCATGCTATTAGTTTTACTGTTATGCAGAATGTATTTGATTAACTCTCGATTGATATAACCGAAAAACTTTTGCTCGAGTGCAGGAAATTTTTTGAGCTTTTTTACATTTTTCTTAAAAACACTAAAAGTAGATGCAAGGTTAATGGCGCATTTTTCTAAAGCATTTTGTCCAAGTTTCTGATTAAAGTTTATCTTTTCTAAAAAATAGCGCTTGAAAAAACGTTCTCGATCCCATGACATATCTTCATCTGAATTTGCTTCAAAGAAACTGAGCAGTAGGTCGAAAGCCTTCTTTTCATGATAATAGTAATTTCTATCAGCAAGGTAAATTATCTGATTTTTGATGAGCTTTCTATCTTCTTGGCTGATTTCAGGGCATGTTTGGTTAATCACAAATAACTGATAAAGTTTGCCGTACGAATTATACTGCGATGAACAGAGTGCTTGAATATACTCGTGCAAGATATCTTGCTCTGATGCTGGTTGTGGATCGATGCTAATTGTGTGTAGATCTTTCATGGCAAGTATGGGCTTCATTCGAGTCAGGGTGTTATGCGGATCTTCCTCGTCATAAATTCCACTTTCTACAAAGAGTTTGATGAGCTTTTTGCAACGGTCATCACAAGAAACATAGCGATAAAACTCTTTTTCCAATTCTGGAAACGCGGCGAGCTTTTTGAAATGTCTTTCAAATATCCAGTGCTCAAAGAGCTCCGGAAATTCACATGTTTTGCGTGAAAGGCTGTTATCTAATAAGAATTTTTCAAAAAATGCTTCTCGAGTTTCTGTAAAATCTTCGCCTGTGTTGAGTGCAATATAGTCAAGCAGTTGAGAGAAAATCTTTGACATTTCGCCATTGCCAGAATAAAAATAAAAACGATTTTCTTTCATAATTTTTAAAATACGTTTCTTGATGAGCGTTTTATTTTCTGAGCTGATTTCTGGATATTCTTGAGCCAGAAGCACAAGTTGATAGAGATCGCGTTCGTTGATATATCTGCCAGTGCTGCAGAGAGCTTGAATATACTCATGAAGAATTTCTTCATCTGAAGGTGTGCTGTCTGCATATATGCTGAACATGCGTTTGATTTGAGCAATAGATTCTTCAGGCTTTATTAATGTGCTTGAGTAGTAAGAAGAATATTCAGGTAAGCAGCATTTAATAAACATTCCATTCAATAAATTTAATGATGCAAGCTTCTGAATATTGTTTAATAAAAGATCTTTAATCAAGTGTTGTAAAAAAACCTCATCTTCATTAAATGTAATCAAGACGGTGTTTTTTATCATTACATGAAGTTTTTCAGAATCAATTCCAGGTTTAAGAAGCAGTGAAAATGAGATGCCATTTTTGTTAAGTATTGTTGCGGTCTCATCCAGTGCGTAGTCATAAATCTTTGAAGCTAGATTAACATACGTGTTAATGTGGTGCCACCGTTCTTCGCGAATGCCATAAAAACGTATATTAACCCGCATTGTGTCCGTTTGGTGAGGAGTCACAAGTTTTATTGATAAGCTATGGTTTCGCAGAGGTATATTAACCGTGTACTCAGTTGTATCAGCGGTGCATGCAATACCGGTGAGTGATGGAGAAAGTCTTCCAAAACATTCAATATTTCGTAAGATGGTCCCTAAAATTAAGCCGACATCAAGAGGGCTCTTGTGAGAAACATCATGCTCCTTGTGCGGCTGGGGTTTAATGAATTCTACTAGATTTCCTAGCAGGCACGCATTAACAACCTTTGAAAAGTAGCCACCCGAAATTGTATTTTTTGTAAGAAATGCTATCAAATTATCACGCTTACTGAGTTTTCGTGTATTTGATGTGGAGGGAGTAGTTGTGGATTGTGCCCACTGACAATCGATGGTATTACGTATCAATGCGCCCAAAATATTTAAAAGACTCTGATGTATCGTGGTAAAAAAATCTTCAAGTGTTTGTGGCTGGCAGCGAGAAAAGTCGGCGGCACTGCCAAGCGCAGCGGCTGCAACGTTAAAATCTTTGGATGGGTTGCATTGCGCGTCACTTGGTATCATGCAGTTGAAGATCCTCCTAAGGCCTTCTAGGTATTTTTTAAGTGGATAATTTGAGTGCAATGTAAGGAGCCCTTCGGCGTGCGGGGTCCACGCTTCAAGCAGGAGGAGGTACGACTCAAGGAGCTGCTTGAACTGCACACATTTTTCCTGAGTTTGGGTGCCGTTTTGGCAGACTCGACTTTTGACCGCTTTGGTTGCAAGGTCAACGTAACTGATCATTGTTTCCATCAGCGATAGTGTTGCAAGCGCTGAAAGTTTTTCCGCGTTGTGTGTTGCATGGGTATTAAACTCTTGCGATGTACAAAAGGGGACAAGTACATTATTGAGTTGGTCAAACAGGCGGGTGAAACTTTCAGGCTTTTGCCATTCGTCGATATCAATTACATCGATTTCTTTTTTAACCAGCATTAATTGCTCAAAAAACTCTTTGTTCTTCTTGAACTCATGAGCAATTGATTTAAAAAACGTATCAAATTTTTTTGGTTTAGTCGTAGAAAACATCATATTGATAAAGAGCGGCAGTATCTTAAATTTTTCAAAAAACATAATAACAGGTGCCTTCTGAGCAAGCTTGTGTTCGGATTGCTGGGCAATCACTTGTACCCACTGGTCAGCAATGGTTGACGTGAGTGCCTGCTGTGATCCTAAGCGAGCAATTTTAACTGCTGTGTAATTACAAAATGTTTGATTGTTATATTTTGCTATAAAATCCAGATCCTCTTGAAATTGGTTCATAACACTTTGAAAAGAATAATTTCTTACAAGGCCAATACGCTTTTCTTGAAACAGCAGCGCTTCAAGTAATGCAATGGGATACAGCCGTTCAAGCGACCGAGGTGGGGTGCCAATTTTTTCATGCACAAGGTGATAGATTTGTTCAAGGTTCAGAGCAAGTGGATACAGTTTTTTGAGTGCCTGTGTTGCCGCGAGTCCGCGTTGCTCGGTGAACGTGTATAAATTATCAATTTCGTTTTGAACGATCGTCTGGATTTGAGTAAGCGCTTCAAGCGCTTGCGGCGCATCGCCATCTTTGAGTTGTTCCACAAGGTTTTGTAACGTTTGCTTGCACAGCGACGCATCAGTTGTTGCAAAGCGTGTTAAGGGTCCCTGAAGAGGAGCAACAGAAAGTATGCTTGGAATAGGGTGATTGAACCTGCCAAGAGAGATAACGCCTTGGTGTGTTAGTGATTCAAGATCTTGATGGTACAAAGTTTCTTCAGATAATCCATTGATAATAAGTGCCTGTTGTAAATCGATAAAGAGTGATAGCTTTTCGCATGCTAACATTTCTTTGATTTGATCGATTTCTGGCGTGCATAAGATTGCAACGCCGCATCCTTTGAGCGTCGCTGCGGCGTGTGATGTTGCTTGAGCATTGCCTTGTACAATCACAATTTCTGCCTTTACTTGTTCAGATTTCATCTCATCAAGATAGAGCATGAGTGCATCGTCGAGCTTGTGCGCAATAATAATTTTTTTTGGATCGGTGATATGACGAACCGTTCCATCATCTTGATTGACCTTTGTACACCTGATTATTTTGTTGTGCTCGAGCTGAGCAATAGTTGCTGGATTGATGTATGTTGGAATAGTGTTTGGATTAAGTTGTTTAAGTGGTCGAGCTTGAACAATCCATACTATTTTTTGTTTTTGATCGATTACAAATTCGACGTCCATTGGCTTGCCGTAAAATTCATGAATAGCTTGAAGCGTAACCGAAAGTGCTTCCAGCGCTTCGTGGTCAAGTGAGTACGATTTGGTAAGAGCTTTGTCATTAGTAACAACATTTAATTGTGCAGTTGCAGCTTCAGGTGCAAACCGAGCAGGCTTACGCGCAAGCAGGCTGACTGCGGTGCCATCGTTGTGCAGATAAAAAGTATCGCTTGGAAAAACGCTATCGACGACGGCTTTGCAGTGACCGTGTGTCGCTTGTACCAGTGCAACACCAGGAGTGTTGCCTAGGTTCTCTTGGGTGTATGCAACACCCCCGGCAACCATGTTGCCATCAAATTCACCAACAACTTCTTGAATAAGGACAGAGAGGAGTGGGCGTTGAAAGAGCTGATCATCCTTCTCAGCAATACGTTGGGCAAATGATTTTTGACTGAAGTAAGAGGCCGGCACAGCGCCCATTGCTTTGAGAACTGAAGAGATATCTGCTTTGACAATTTCTTTGCTTTCATTGCCGCCAGCGTTAGTAACCGTATCGGTGTCTTCTTTCCCTGAGCTGCGTACAGTGATGAATTTTCCAGAAGCTGCACGAGGTTCTATAAAATTTTTGAGCTTTCTTGAAAGTGGTGTTTCTTCAAAGAAGCGCTCTTCAGAATAGTCAAAAAAGATTGTGTAAATTAGTCTGCCAATTTTTCCTACCCGTTTAAGAAAAAGTTCTTTATCGAAGACTTGCTGGTTGAGTGGAATAATTTTTTCTTGCCATTCTTCTTCAATGTTACAGACTTCGTCATAATTTAAAAATGATACCATTTCATCATCAGCGACTCCTAGAAATGGCGGCACGAGTCCTTTGTAGTTGTGCGGTAAAACTACAGGCTTAAGAATTTTTTCAAGTTCCATTAAATGTGCGGTTTTTGAGCCAAAACGTTCATGAGCGGAATGTTGAACAACATCAAGATTTAATTTTTGAAGAAGTGGTGTTTTTACAACTTCTCTTTTACTAAAATTATGATGTGCCGCATGATTGAGCAATGGTAATGGAGCTGCAACATCTGCATGAAGCCCAGATGCGCAGAGCGTCGTGAAAAAGAATATGGCATGCTGCCAGAAAGAAATACTCATATCGCAACAACCTCCATTGTTTTGATCGTGCCCATTCGGTAACGCGGTTATGCGTGAAGAGCCAATAAATAAATTATATTATCTAGTATAAAATATTTATCTGAAGTCGACAAAGGCCATAAAGTACCTATTTAAAGCCTTTATCTTGATAATTTCTCAATTTTTAATTCAATTTGACTTATTATTTATCTTTGGTACTTTAATCTGTAATACGCCATTAAAAATGAGGGGGTTATTCTTATGAAACTTTTGAAAAAATTAATACTATTTTTACTACCAATTTTGTTGCTTTCAGCCAATCAGGCAAATTGTTTTGATATTACAGAACTCAAAGGAACCTTTCAGCCCCTTAAACAAGAATTTAAACACCTTTCTCCCATTCATGGAGTGATTTGGTGGGAATCTGGCCTTATTCTGGAGCATTACACTGAGCTTGCCAATCCTGATGCAACCAAGCGTCTAGCTCGCCTTTTGTTTCACGATATCCAGGGGATACTGGATATTGCTCAGCATGATCAAAAGATTGCTCGCTATTTAACCCCTGCGGTTATTGGTTCGATAATAGGATGTTTAGAAGTTGCTCGTTGTTCAAATATTGTTAACGAAAATTTTCTGCAAGAAACTCTCTGCAAAGAAATTTGGAAATCAGAAGCGCTTTTTGCGCTTACTCAACATTGTGAAGTTTTGGATCACAAGATACAAGAAAAAGAGCATTTAGTTTCCCAAAAAAATATTATTGAGAAAGCTTTAGGGCAATTTAAAGGGCACTTGATTAAAAATTGTAAAATGAGCCCAAAAGAGATTGGGAAACTTGCTCCCGGGCAACTTTTTGATGAATCGCAAAAAATACCTGAATTAGAGTGGGGTGATCTTGCCATTTTTTCTATCTCTGAAAATGAGCTCCGTCATTACAATCATCAAGCAATTACTCAAGCTATAAAAAGTCTTGAACGAGAAATTACAAAACTTAATAACGACGCAGAAAATATCAAACGAAACGATCTAAAAAAACAAACAACTATTTTTGTTGAAACGCTCATAGCGTCTTTGGATCAGTGTGGATTTTTTACAACTCAGAATTCGCAGGGGTATTTACCACTAACCCCCTACGCGCAGCTTCTTGCCTTTTTGTACAAAAAAGCTGAATCGCGCGAGGATTTGTGGCATTATTTTACCAGCCTTGAAAAAACACTAAACATATCTCTTTTTTCTTATGTCATAGATGAAAATATTTGGAAGGCTTCTTTGTTTACTCAAGCTGAGGCTGAGGGGATAATAAAAAATTTTGAAACATTATCAACCAGTACCCAGTTCTCAATAGATGATTGCATGACTCATTATGAAAATTGGATGTTTGGGTATCTCTTTTCAAAAAAATTAGACCTTCCCAATCAAACACTTTTTAAAACAGTTCCATCGTTTCATACAAAATATCCAGATTGTACTGAAACCGTCATAAGAGCATTGTGCAATATTTTGATGTATGACAAACAGAGTCAAAATTTCTTACTTGATCACATGCTTAATACTTGCCCCTTAATTAAACGAGAAAATCTTAATCCAGCATTTTTAAAATTTTATGCCGAGCAGCATCGTGATGGTCTTATTTCTGACACTATCCGTAATGACCGATCTGGGCGATATGGAGTACATGCTGCATGGGCGCCAGTAGTAGAAAATTTACCATGGGTTTGTTACAAGCGACTTGTAGATAAGGAAAGTTTTGAAGTAATTAATGCTCCTCAGATATTTAATGGGTTTATTTCGTGTAGAGATAGTGCTGGAAATGCGATTGTATCAACCGAAGGCCTTGAGTATATTTTTCCGTCTACAACAGTTGGAACAAAAAAAATTGATGAAACAACATTTGCAAAAATAGTTTATGCAGGTCAAAAATATTGTGTTTATGATCCTGAACAATATTATGCTGTCGAGGTAGCTCCATCATTAAAAAATATTGTTATTGTTCTAAACTCGCTTTTGGGCGGGAACCTTTTTGGTGATATGACCAATTCTTTTTTTGATAAAAATTTTAATTCAAAATACTTTTCTTTGTTATGCAATATATTTGGTTGGACTGTTGCAGATACAAGTCTTTTGGACCCTGATTTAAAGGCCAATAAGGCAGAATGTTGTATTAAGATTACAGCAAGCAATGGGGCGCCTTTTGAAATTGGCTTCAGTAAAAAACATGCTCGATGGGCTCTTGCAAAAAATTGGGGCGTTGGTGGAAATCCGATAAGTAATGTTATTATTGCTTTAGGTAGAAGTTTTTCAAGTATCTTAAGTCGTGACTTAGAATATAGTGATACTGATATTTTTTCTTTATCAAACCTGTTCTTCTTGTGCTCTGATAATCATAGAAATTTGGATGTTTTTTTGACAACATCTCATCTCAGGCCGGTTGTATTCAATTTTTTGCACAGCCTTTACAACCAGATTGCAAAGATGCAGCTGGATAACGACCAAAACAACTTTGATATAAATATACATAACAAGCTTATATCATTCATTGTCTCAACAGTAGCACGATTAGATGAAAAAATTTTCGCTCCTCAAGAGTTATCAGCATTTGCCCCAGTTATTAATCTTATTATCATGCTTACTCAGGGTCTTTCGTGCCATGATAACTGTTTGGGTTTAATAAGTGTGCTCAGAAGTTTACTTGAAACAAAAAAAATGATTCAATGTGATGCAATTAAGAATTTGATTACAGATTTATTTAAAAAAATAGAGCAGAAGGAAAACACGAAAGCTCTGTATAATCTTCATAAGATTTCAGTTGAGTATGATTATCCCTTTTATTCGTATGCCCAAACTCGACAGCTCATTCTTGATAACCTTCAAAATGAACAAAATGTGCGAGAGCTTTTTTCGCTTATACAAACTGTAGCATACAAGGGTAAAGATTTTGATTTGTGCATGCAATCGGTAAAGTCTGGTAATGCTCAAGCCATTACAACTCAAACTAATGGCGTCATGATATTGGCAGAACTTTTAGCGAATTGGAGCATTCAACAAATTCAACAAGATCATCAAGCAGGCTTTAATGAACTTGTTGAGCTTACCCATGTCAGAGTTGAAGCTGCTCTTAAGCGTATTGATCATACGCTTACAGGGCAAGCATTGATCGCAGCTCAAGAGCTTGCGCGTAAAAATGTACTCAGAAACGAGCTTCTCGATGTTATTACAGGGATGGAATTTTTGAATACATCATCAAAAATACAACAAATAAACTTTTTTAAAGATCTTGTTTGCGTGCCCTCACCTCAAGGTTATCTTTTGAGTAAAGCGTTAGAAGTAGCCTATCGCTATTGTGCTTCCGATGAAATTATTGGTGTTCGAAAAGAGGCACTTCATTTGTTGTCTAAAGTTATTGATAAGCAAGGATATATTGATAATGTGTGTGCTTTTGCGCACGATGCACTGCTTGATCAATCAATAACAATCCGTACCAAGGCTATTGCACTTTTTAGAAAGATTCTTGAGAGTATCACCTGTAGGTCAAATGAATTACAACCAGACCGTATTGCGATTATCTTTACTGAAATAGGTCAGTCAGCTCAAAGTGCAATTCAACACCAGGACAAAAAAATTCAAAGTTTAGGAACAAGGCTTGATGAAATGTTGCAGAGGGCTCAGCGACAGTTAAGCGGCGCAAATAAAAGAAAAGTGGTGGGTGGGTCATCATTGCAGCAGATACGTAAAAAACGCAAGGAGCAATAAATCTATTGCCTGATGAATCTGTTCTCTCAGCCTTGAAAAAGCCAAGTGATTGATCTACACTCCAGCAGGAGTTTTTATTACATTACTTTGTTTATCAAGAGACGGATTACATGAACCTACATCTCAGTAAAAAATCAATTCTGAAAAAGACTTTTCAAGTTGGTAGTCTTACATTGTTAAGTCGAATTCTTGGCATTATTCGCGAAACGCTCCAAGTGCGCTATTTTGGTGTTGGAGCTGTTTCAGACGCATTTATTACCGCATTTAAAATGCCCAATTTCTTTCGGCACGTTTTTGCAGAGGGAGCACTGAGTGCTTCGTTTGTTCCTGCAATTGTGGGCTCAGTTAAGCAAGGCAAACAAGAAGAATCAAACGGTCTCATGACGCTTTCGTTTCTTTTCTTTGAAGGCATCATCTTACTGATGTACGTTGGCGTGCTCTTTAACACAGAATTTATTGCAAAGCTTATTGCGCCAGGTTTTTCAGAAGAGCAAATTGCTTACACCATTCCTTTTTTACGCATACTCTTTCCGTTTCTTCTTTTTATTTCAAGCAGTGCCTTGCTCGCAGGTGCTTTGCAGGCGGTGAATCATTTTTTTGCACCGGCCTTTGGTCCGTCGCTTATGAACATGTTCTATGTCGTAACGTTAATTGGATGCTTGGCATACAAGTTGCCGCCAACCGTTTTGTGCTTTGGCATTTTGATGGGTGGTATCGCGTGGATGATGATGCATGTTTACTTTTTTATACGAAAAGGTTTCTTCTTTGGTGCGATAACTCCTGGAGCAATCAAAGCCTTTAAAAATGTTTTAACTAAATTTTTACCCTGCCTATTTGGGGTAAGTATTTTTGAAATTAACCTTTTTATTGGTGGTATGGTTGCATCATATTTGCCTCAAGGATCGGTATCACTTCTCTACTACGGAAGCCGTTTTATGAATATTCCGCTTGGAATTTTTGCCGTAGCACTTTCAAGTATTTTACTGCCTCATTTTTCACGCACTGTTTTGTATGCTCCTAAGCGTTTGAGTTTTTATCTTCTTGAAGTAACCAAACTTGTTTCTTGGGTTATTTTGCCTGCAACGCTTTATTTTTTATTTGTTTCACGTAACTTTTTTGAGCATGTTCTTTTGTCAAAAAAAGCGACTGCATTTCAGATCGATCAAGCGGTTGTTATTTTGATGATCTACATTATGGGTCTCTGGTTTTTTTGCATGAATAAAATTTTATTGAACCTGTTTTATTCAATGAAAGATACCTGGTCTTCAACCATAGCTTCCGGTGTATCTGCCGGCGTAAACGTGCTGGGTGATCTTGCTTGGATTTATATTTTCTTTAAATATGATTTAACCAATGTCGGCCCGTACGGGATTGCAGCAACTGCTGTGCTTGCCGGTGCAACGTTGAGTATGGGCTGTTTTTCATTTTTAAAAGTACGTCATCAATTTACTTTTTACTTTGGTAACTTTATCAATTTTTTATGGCGTTATCTCGTGCAATTGAGCATGGGCACGGCTCTTTTTTATTGTATCTATTCACTTGCCCAATGCTATTTTGCTACAACAGCCTGGGCACAATTTTTTGCAACAGGTCTTGGTTATTGGCCGTTGACCGGCGGCTTAGCGCTTGCAATTATGTTGCTGATGCATCGCACCAAAAAGATTTTTGGCATCAAAGTTTATTTCTTGGAGTTAAAAGAAGTTCTTTAATTTGAACCACATTACAAGCACCTTCATCCTCCTCATTCAGTCATTCATCTGAGCGACAAGGTTCTTTACTTTTAACGTCAAGTTTCCTAATCTAAGCCAGCAAGGGAGCGCAAGCACTACGCTGGCTTTTTTGTTTGGTTAAGTCCAATGTATCGGTACATTGGCAGGAAAAGGAGAAGTGGTTGTGAAGAAATACATTCGTTCTGGCTGTATGCTGCTTGTACTATTAATAAGCAAAAATTATCATCCCCTTTTTTCATATTCAAATATTCCTGACATTCCTATCATTGATGATCACATAATTGACGCTCGCGTTATTGATGTTGAGCAAGATTATATTGGGCAAGCAGAACAATTTATTGACGATTGTGTTGATTTGGGATTGCACGCAAAAACAGCAGCACAAGTTCAAGAAATCGAAGAGCTTGCTGATGTTGGTTTGCGTTCAATTATCGGTCAAGCGGTTGATAGTGAAAGCAAGCCGATTGGTGTCAAATTTAATAAGACCGCCTTTTCTAACAACAACTTATACCTTGGTGCAGATGAAATGCCGCCTGATGAAACCTATGCACTTGCTCGAGCAACGGTGCAAGCGGTACGCGGTACTGATGGTAAGCTTGTCAATCACGTAGAAGTAGTTGCTTTGGCTCAAGATGAAGGCACCAAAGTTAATGGTGTTGAAGAGGCTCACCCGCTCAAAGGGCAGATTATTGATCACCTGACTTTGATGGGTAAGCGATATCCGGTTGCAACCATTGCCGTAAGTGATGGATCAACGCTCAACAAGGTAGTGCTTGTAACCGATGAAGTTACCGGAAAAAATGTTTTAACCAATAAAACTCATGAGCTTAAAGATGCTGCCGATACGTTGCTTGAAGATAAGCAAATAGTTGGAGCCCTTGCAGCATCAAGCGACACCATTTTTCTGGCAATACCTCCAAGTGCAGCAGACTTTGGCGCGGACAATTCAGGCTTTGTTCGGCTTAAAAAAGCAACCGACCAAGCGAATGGTTTAGAGATGCAAAAAAGAGATGGCACCATAGGTCAAGACTTTACTTATAAATTAAATCTTGATGCCCATACGCTTGGTCAAACTTATCCAATTTCGCCGCTCAAAAATACTGAGCAGGTACAAATTTCTTTTACTCCTGATCCTATGAAATGCCAGTTTATAACCGGTGCTGCGGTTGGTCCTGATGTTGATATGTACTGGGACAGCTCGCTCAATCGTTTATACATTGGCCTTGGTGAAGTTGCGGGTGACATGGAAAAAAAAGGTGGTGTTCTGTGCGTACTGGTCGGACGCATTGACCCTAAAACAAACACCATGATTATTAATCCGATTATTCCGTTTGATACAGCCCCACAGCTTTTACCCCTTAATGATCTCACCCGCATTGTCGGCTTTCAGAGTGATAAAGCAAGCAAGATACAAGCCTCTGCTTTTAAAATTCGCACTATGAATACCAGTACCGGAAAAAATTATCTTATTGTGAATGGTGGTGTTGATACGCTTGCAAATGCTGCGCGGCTCAATCCGCTGGTATCGGCACTCCCACTTGTTCCAACCAAAAAAACTCCAACCAAAGATAATGATGCTCAAGATATTGGGTTGCTTGCAAATAAAAATAATCGTTCGTTGGTTGCAAAAAACGCAGCACAACTCCTCACCAAAAATGATTTAGAAACTCAAGTGGGCATGAGCCCGGCATATTTGGGGCATAACCTGACTGCATTTGAGAAAGACAAGCCACCTGCGCCCCCTGTTTGCAACAGAGGTTTTCTTAACCAACCACAAATTATTGATATGAATGTTGTTGGTGACACTGTTTACGTGAGCTTGGCGGGGCAGCGTGATGGAATGTCACGCGAAGAGCAAGGAATCTTTGCAAGTACAGCAATTTTTGATGAGCAGGGAACGGTGCGTGCATGGACTCCATGGGAGCGACAAATGGGGCGCATCGAGCCTGTGTATGGGTTTGGTGTTGATACGGCATCGCAAAATATTTTTTATCTTGATGATAGCAAGGAATCAATCAAAGCTACGCAATGGGGACGTGGAGATTTTACAATTTCGGCAAGTGGCGGCATTCATAATGCCAGTCCGCTTGCAACCGTGCTTGACGGATTTACTCAAAGTTTGACGATGTCAGCAACATTTGGGCCGGTGTATAACATTGTTAATTTTGATGATGAAACACCAGGCTTTAAAGCTTATGCAAAAGAAAAAGAGTTTGCTCCATTTTCGATGATGGTTGCAACAGGAAATCAAAAAGTTGCGCTTGTACAGACCGGTGTGCGTGATGGTACCAATGTTTTTCAGCAGACCGAGCAATTTATAGCAGGTGATACAAAAACGCTGACAAATAACAATGTTTTTATTTTTAACGACGAAGCGCTTAAGGGCGCAAAAAAAACCGGTAACGCAGCAAAAGATGCAAAGTTACCTCAAGGTATTGGGCAAATTGTTACCGCAGAAGTTTCGCGTATTCCGCTTTCGGATAAAGCATTTACATCGGAATGTAACGGTTGGATATTTGTTGGTGGGACCCAGGGTATTGCGGTGCTTAAAGATTCATTTGGTGCTGGCTGGGAAACAAATAAGGGTAAAGGGCTTGATCAACTGCGCACAGGAAATCAAGTTTTTACCAACATTTTTCCTGGTAAAGGGTACAGCTTTTTACAGCTCAAAGACAGCTCCAACACAAATCTATTTAACGATACGCGTAGTTTGCTATCGGATGGAAAGTATCTTTACATTGTAACGAGCAACAAAGTCTTTCGTTATGAAATAAATGCAGCCGACTTTGTTACCGGAAAAATTGCTCAAGAGCGGTTAAAAGAAATTATCAACAGAGATCTGTCACTTGATGAAAATGGTAATAAATTTTTAACCAATGCTCAGCTCTCCAATCTTCTGGTTGTTGATAAAACAACCAATGCTCGACGTTTTTTGTTGGCAACATCAAAGGGGTTATGGCTGAGCAATAATGCGCTGACCGATAACGGTGATGTAATGTTGGAAAGCTCTACCGGTTCTGCGCTTGAAAACCTTGCCTGGACCAATAAAATTGGCAACGCTGCAGGCACCGGTTCATCGCTAGATATTCCATTTCCACTCGGGCAGGTGACTGATGTGCAACTCATCGCTGCGCGTCGAGGGAGCCACTTTAATGGTGATATACTTGATACAAACTTACAGGTCCGTGCTGCCGACGAAGCAAATAAAAATCTTTCGGTCTATCGCTTTAATGTTCAAAAGCAGGATGATCCACAAAAACAAGGAAGTTCAAAAGTTTTTGTAAAAGCTTTTAAAGAGCCTTATTTTACCGACACGGTTCTTGATTACAACAAAGTGGTGCAAGAAACCAAGCGAACCAAAGAATTTTATAAAATCGGAACATTGGATGCTGGCGTGGCAACAGGGCTTGACGATCCGCTCAATGTACCTTCTGGTTTTAATGTACAGGCGATTCCTCTGCGGCCTAACCCATCCTATTTTCTACAAGCAAATCAAGATAAAAGTGCTATCGATCTTAACCAAAAAATTAGATTTAACGATCGCTTTGCAAAGTTTGTACGCGACACCACATCGGGCGCCGTGTATGTTCCAGGACTTTTTGGTGTAGCGGTTAATGAATAGTCTGAAAATGAGAATTGTGAGTATTTACATTTTAGCATGACAAGGGGTATGTAATGAAAAATCTGTTAGGTTGTTTATTTCTTTCGTCTATCTGTTTTTTACCCCACGTGCATTCAGCTTCTACGGGAGATGGTTGGTTTGCTTATGGAACTGCACAAAAAGAGACTTCGGTTCAAGCTGTTGAACAAATAAGTAAAGAACAAGAAAATATGGAGCCCTCAGTCCCGGGCGATTTATCAAGTGTGCTGACGCGTGCCCTGAGTTCCGATCCCGTTGGAAAAAGTAGTACAACAGATCCAACTGTTCTTACAAAAAACCAAGTGCGTTTTACCAAATCTGCTTATGCTCCAGGCGTCAATAGCACGACCAATGTTTTGTACTTGGGTGCTGAAAAATTAGGAACGGATAAAACAAGCTTTGCGCTTTCGCGAGCATTCCTTGGTTACAACAGTTCTGGTGCTTTTGCTCCCATGGTTCAATCGCTTGCTCCTAGCAAGGTGACCATCAATGGCGAGAAAGATCAGGACAATCCACTGGTTCAAAAAGCAACAAATGTTACGAATTTGATTTTGCAAAATAAAACAACGCCGGTACTGACCATTGAGGCGGATGATGGTAGTGGAACTATTAAGCCAGCAACTGAAGTGATTGCGGTTACTGATGCTCAAAATGGAACTTCTTTGCTTCAAAATAAAAATCCAATTAAAGATGCAAATGGCGATGCCATTGATAAATCAATTATTGCAATAGGTGCATCAACACAAGAAATGTTTGCAGTAGTTCCTGCGATGGGACAAGATTTTGATGCTGCAAGTCCTGCGGGGGATAACCGTGGAATTGCAGTACTTCGTCGTGCGGTTGATGATCTGACGATAATTAACAATGATAAGGCTGCAAAGATTGATGTAAATGCGTATGACCTTAACGATCCTGTAAAGAAACCTTTAGTTCAATTTGCTTTTTTTGATGGGGCAGTCATGGCAGATGCTGCTGCTCCCATTACTAATGCCAAACTTGGCAATACTGCAGCGATGTTTTGGGATGATACCCTTCAACGTCTGTTCATTGGGCTTGATGCAAAGCGTAATATGCCGAGCAAAGCGGGTGGAGTATTGAATCTTGCGGTGGCAAGCTTGGTAAAAGATCCTGCAACTGCGGCAACAGCCGATGCGCTTAAAATTTTACCAATTGTTGAAAATCCCGAAAAAAAACTTTTTTATGATGCAAATAAGACAGAAAAAGTTGTCGGATTTTATTCTGATGCAACTTTTGCTACAGATGTTTTTCTTGCAACTGATATCATTCGTTCTATGCATACAACAACAGGTAAAGATTATTTAATTATTGCAGGACGATTTGATGAGAACATGGGCGCTGGAGTTAAGCGAGAAATTTATGCAATTCCATTACTTGGAAATTCGGTCAATACTGATGGAAAAAATCCGGAGCGTGTTGGAAGATTAGCTAAAAAAGATTTTTCAGGATCGCCTACAGCGCTTGGTGAAATGCCCGGTAAAGCTGATCCTTCAGTTCTGGTTGGTGGAAGAGATTTTGAAGAAGATGTAAACATTGCAGATTTATTTGTGAGCGGTGATTCGGTTTATCTTTGTTTAGCAGGACGAGACGGCATTAATCCTGATCAAGCTGGTGAAGTTGGTCTTTTTCAAAGTACAGCACTTTTTAATGAAAATGGTACTATTAATGCATGGACACCCTTCACGCGTGTTATGGGTTCGATGGAACGCGTCTTTGGCGCAGGGCTTGATAACAGAACGGGTGAGTATTTATTTGTTACCGAAACAAATGAAGGCGATAGCACAAAACCATTCTTTGATCCAACAGATCCAAATAAATTTGCAGATAACATCAGTTCAGTTCGGTTGTCCGGTTGGGGTAAAACTGACACTGCAAATGATCTTGGAATAATGCTTGAAAACTTATTTCCACAAAGCCAAGGCGGCGTGCATCAGTTAATGACTTTTGATGAAATGACTCCCGGATTTAATGCTGCTCATCTGAGCGTGATGCTTGCTGTTGGCCTTGATCGTGTTGCACTTATCCAGACGGGTAAAGTTAATGGTCTTTTTGTTCCAGAAACAAAATTTATAGCCCCTCCGGTAGCAGTAGGCGCAACACAAAATGTCTTTCCATTCACGGGTGGGGCGCTTTCAGGTGTTGGTCCACTGTGCACGGCAGATTTTTCACGAACAGGTATGGCAGACCAAGGATGGCTATTTGTTGGCGGCTATGCAGGTGTTGCGGTGCTAAGTTTGGCAAATGGAAACGGAGCGCCCCTTCTTGATAATTTGACTGCGGCTGGTTATCCCGGTACTGGTTATAGCTTCAAAAAATTAGCACCATCCAACGGCGGCCTGTTTGAACACGTTCGCAAAGTTACATGCCTGAATGGTTTTCTCTATGTTTTGACCGAAGATAATTTATATTCAGTTGAATTTGCGGCCGGTAAATTTAAAGATGCACCAGGAGTTACTCCCCTTGGCGAAAAGGTTGTCGTTGATGCTGAGAAAGCATTGCAGGGTGCTGCACTGCTTGATTTTATTGTGTTGGATGGCAAAGCCGAAGTAAATACTTTTAAAGCACTTCTTGCAACAACCAAGGGCTTATTTTCTGTAAAGTATGATGGTGCTGCTCCCGGTGGTGCTAAGTATGTAACACAAGAAGTAAAGGTTGGAGGTCAATCTCTCGGCCCAGTGATTCAGATGCAGTATCTTTCTTCAACCAAAGGTGCTCCTTCAGCATTCGGCAATCTGTATGTTCTTGCAGCTGACATTACAAAAAACCCAGCAGAAACAAAAATATATCGCTTTGCGGTGAACGCGGGTGCCGTTCTTCCTATTCCTTCAAATAACGTAACTCCTGCGGGACTTGTTGTTGATTTAGGTGAATTTCGAAGTAACTTTTTTGCAGATGGTTCAACAATTTTGCATTCGCGCGGTATGCATTTTGGTGATACGAATTATCTTGCTGCTGTACCAACTACCGATTTTAAATCGTCTACACAACTTACGCCGCAGCTTGCACTGACAACAATTAATACGAATATCGGTGCAGTTGTTCGTGACAGCGCATCCGGAGCATTGTATGCACCAGGTGACTGGGGTGTGCGGGCGAATTTATAAAAACTGTATACGTATAAAAGGACATTGATGAAAGTACGAAAAAGTTTGTTAAGTAGTCTCTTTTTTTATTCATTTTGTTGTGTGCCAGTTGCGTACTCTGCTTCCACAGGCGACCATTGGTTTGACGATAAAAAGATTTTCGTTGTACATTCAAAAAAAGAAGAAAGTAATAAAGCGCAACAAGACATGGAGCCATCCGTAACCGGCGATCTATCAGATGTGTATGCGCGTGCATTGAGCTCCGATCCAGCTGGGCAAGGGAGCGCTGCAGACCCAGCTGCTTTGGCAAAAAATCAAGTGCGGTTTATCAAATCAGCGTATGCGGCTATGGCAAATGAGAATGTTTTGTACCTGGGTGCTGAAAATTTAGGTATCGATTCAACGGTAATACCCGCTGTATCAAAAGTGTTAGGAACCGATAAGAAAAATTTTATTCTTGCGCGTGCTATTCTTGGCATGAACAGCGCTGGTGCTGTAGCTCCAATGATTCAATCACTTGCTCCGGATAAGGTGACGCTCAATGGACAGAAGGATCAAGAAAATCCATTGGTACAGGCTATGCCAAATATGCCACATGGAACAAATATCACGAATTTAACTTTACTGAAGCATCGAATACCTGTTGTGACTGCTCAAGTGGTTGATGCAACAAAGAATGCGGTAGTTACAACCGAAGCAACTCACGTGACTGTGGTAACAGATAGTGCAAACGGAAGCTCTTTGCTTCAAAACAAAACACCAATTAAAGATTCTGATGGCGATGATATTGATACATCAATTGTTGCGATGAGTGCTTCAAACCAGGAGATTTTCGCTGCAGTTCCTGCAAGAGGGGAATCTTTTGATGCCGCAAGCCCTGCGGGCGATCATCGTGGAATCGCGGTACTCCGTCCTACTGCTGATGATGTGATTGTGCTCAATAACAAGGCCTCAAAAATTGATGTCAAAGCGTACGATTTGAGTACAAATCTCAAAGATGTACAATTCGCTTTTGTTGATCATGCAGATACTGCAGATGCGATTGGTGGTGCCAAAGTTGGTAACACGGCAGCAATGTTTTGGGATGATACGCTTGAGCGTTTATTTATTGGGTTGAACGTAAAGCGCGATATGACCAATAAGGCAGGAGGAGTATTGAATCTTGCTGTAGGTCGATTGGAAAAAGACCCTGCAATCCCCGCTGCTACGACAGCAGACGTTTTAACGATTTCTCCAATTGTTGCAAATCCAAAAAAAGAACTTTTTTATGATGTTACCAAGGCGAATCCAAATAATCTTGATCATGTGGTTGGTTTTTACTATGACCATAACACTCTTTATTCGCCCGAAGATGGATCGCTTGCAATAGATATGATTCGTTCCATGCATACGTCAACGGGTAAGGATTATTTAATTGTTGCCGGTGGGTTAGATTATGCAACGGGAGGATTGAATACCAAATATATTTGCGCAATTCCATTGCTTGGAACCGCAGTAAATGCTGATGGTAAAAATCCTCAGCTTGTTGGAACTTTGGCGAAGCCGGACTTTTCAGGCCCGCCGACAGTGATGAGTGATATGCCGCAATTTTTGAAGCGAAATACATCAGTTCGATTTATTGATTCTGGTACTTTTATAGATTTTTTTGTGCAGGGTGATTCGGTTTATTATTCACTATTCCAGAATGGTCATGATATTAGCAGTGCTTTAGGATTATTTCAAAGTACGGCGCTCTTTGATCACCATGGAATTATTGTTAGTTGGACGGCAGTGACTCGAGTTATGGGCTCAATCGAACGTGTTTATGGTGCTGGGCTTGATAGTCGAACAGGTGAGTATTTATTTGTGACTGAAACAAACGAAATTGATAGTACCAAACCATTTTTTGATCCTGCAAATCCAAATAAATTAGCAGAAAACATCAGCTCAGTGCGTTTATCTGGTTGGGGTAAAACAGATACGGTCAATAATTTAACTGAAGTTCTTGAAGCTTTGTTTCCGCAGAATCTTGGAGGAGTTCATCAGCTTATTGCTTTTGAGCGGCGAGTTCCTGGTTTTAAGAATGACTCATTAAATGTCATGCTTGCGGTTGGCCTTGATCGAGTTGCTCTTATTCAAAGTGGAAAAGCTGATAGTACAAGCCTAATTTTACATCCAGAAAAAAATTTTATAGCAACTGCTGGTGCAACACAAAATGTATTCTCATTCATAGGTGAGGTTCTTTCAGATATTGGTCCAATCTGCACTGCGGATTTTGCACGATCTACCAAACTTAATGAAGGATGGCTTTTTGTTGGTGGATATGCTGGTGTTGCGGTATTACGTAAAATTAATGGGACAGGATTTGATTCAGCTGCTCGACTGGATAATTTGGAAGCAGGAGCTTATCCGGGTACTGGTTATAGCTTTAAAAAGTTAGAGCCATCAAACGGAGGCCTGTTTGACCATGTTCGTAAGGTGGCATGCTTAAACGGTTTTCTCTATGTTTTAACCGATGATACATTGTATTCAGTCGCTTTTGCAGCAAATAAATTTCAGGATGCTCCAGGTGTTGTCGACCTTGATGAGCAAATAGTTATTAATGCTGCGACTATTCCTGGGGCCACGCTGCTTGATTTTATTATGCTCGATGGAACAGCAGGCATGCCAGATTTCAAAGCGCTTATTGCAACAACTCATGGTTTATTTACCATAACACATGATGGAGTTAATTATGTAACTCAAGAAATACAAGTTGGTGGTAAGTCGCTGGGCCCTGTTATTCAAATGCAATATATCTCGTCAAGTAACGCTACTTTTGCAGCTTTTGGAAATTTGTATGTTCTTGCTGCTGATACCGCAAAAAGCCTTGCAAGAACAAAAATATATCGCTTTGCTGTTGATCCAACAACACCTGTTCTGTCGGTGCTTCCTATTCCTTCAAACAATGTAACACCTGCGGGACTTGTTGTAGATTTGGGTGAATTTCGAAGTAACTTTTTTGCAGATGGTTCAACAATTTTGCATACTCGAGGTAGACATTTTGGTGATACCAATTATCTTGCTGCTATACCAACTATGGATTTTAAATCGTCTAAACCACTTACGCCGCAGCTTGCACTGACAGCAATTAATACGAACATCGGTGCAGTTGTTCGTGACAGCGCATCCGGAGCATTGTATGCACCAGGTGACTGGGGCGTGCGGGCGAATTTATAAAAAAAGCTTCATCGTTTTGAAAGGACATTCATGAATATGCGACGAATTGCGCTGCTTGTTTTTGCCGCAACTTTGGCAGGAACTGCTGCACGAGCTTTTGCTCCACATAACTTGTTTCCACCGTACGATCCAAACCTGCGGTTGCCGTCGTGGGAAGATCGAAATTTTTGGAAAAAATCGGCCTGGCGTTTGGGTGCCAACCTTGAGTTTGGAAGCACCAGCAACGGTCGAGCATTTGATGACCACAAAGCAAATGTTTTGCAATTGTACGATCAAACGCAAGCAGTTATTCCTATGCTGATGAATTCAAAAAATTCTGCAGCAACTGCTATTCTACAATCTTTGACTGCTGCATATCCTGGCCAGCCACTTGATGATGGTACACGTGGACATGTAAAATTCTTTGGTCATTTTGATATTGCCGATGTCACGCTGAATGGTCGCTACTGGTTGCCGATAGACTTTGTTCCAGGCTATGTTTCGTTGAGCGTTGCATTGCCCATCAGGCGGGCTCAAATTGAGCATCCTCGCTTTGAAGATTTAACCAAAGAAATTTTTGCCGTTGATCTTGATATCAAACAAGGACTTACCGATGCGGCGGTGTTTGCTCAAACGCTTAAGGAGCTGGGGAATCTTGATATTGGTGCCTGGAGTCGAACAGGTGTTGGAGATTTAGTTTTGCTGCTTGAGTGGCAAAATAGTTATCGACAAGAAAAAGAGAATCTTAAAAATGTGAATATCTTTACCAAGCTTGGACTTTCATTGCCAACCGCCAGCATGCGTGATGAAGATCATGCATTCAGCATGTCGCTTGGTAATGATGGTGCGTGGGGTGTTCCATTTGGATTAGGCCTTGGTCTTGAATTTATTTACAACATTCACCTCGGTTTAGACGCTGAATTTTTGGTGTTATTTGATCGCACGCATAACCGCAGATTAAAAACAGAAATTCATCAAACCGAATTTTTGTTGCTCAACAAAGGTGAAGCAACCAAAGAACATGGCTTGACCTGGAAATTTAATTTGTATGCGCAGTGGTATCATTTCTGGCGCGGACTTTCGGTCAAAGCCGGCTATCATTACGTAAAACATGATGATGATCGTTTATTGCCATCAGCTAATGATTTTAGCTATACCGTGGTGAATTCGGCAAACTCACTGCTTGAATGGAATATGCATCACCTTGTTTTTCAAGTGAATTATGATCTGTTTAAAGAAACACGCGATTGGGTTTTAAAACCTCAATTCAGCATTTTTTATAAGCTACCGCTTGCAGGTAAAGGCGTTATTCAGCCTCATGCATTTGGTGGACAGATAGCTTTTAATTTTTAATCAAAATTGAGCCCCGAGTGTTTGATTGTTCATATCTGGACGATCAACACCGGGGCAATAGATTAAAAAAACTTACGTTTCTTTTCGAATTTGTTCAATAAATAATCCCATATCTTTCCATCCAAGTGTTCCCCAGTCTTCCCACCCTTGTGATTTTTCACCCGCATAAATGATGTGGCTTTTACCAAGAGGAATTGAGGCCGCTTGCGCAAGAGCATTCCATTTTTCAAGATTGGTAAAAAAATTTAATGCTATCGATTCACTCGATTTGATTTCGATAGGAAATAATCGTCGTCCCTCATCGATAACGCAATCGACTTCTATTGCTCCATTTTTATCACGCCAAAAATAGATTGGTGGCTGCTTACCAAAGTTGAAATACTGTTTATAAAGGTCTGCTACAATGAAATTTTCAAATATGCTGCCACGAAGTCTATCAATAGCTAGTCGTTCAGGAGATTCTATATCAAGCAGATTACAAGCGAGTCCTGTATCATAAAAATAGATTTTTGGGTGACGAATTACTCGTCTACTAAAATTATTTGCATAGGGCTGCAGAAGAAAAATAATATAACTTGCTTCAAGAATTGAAATCCAACGCTGCATGGTTGGCACGCTCATGCCGCATACCATCGCAAGTTCAGAAAGATTCAGCAGTTGTCCTATACGACCAGCACATAATTTTACAAATTTTTTGAATGTATTCAGATCGCCAACATTAGATAATTGACGAACGTCACGTTCAACATACGTTTGAATGTATGACGGATATAATTGGAGTGGAGGAAAATTTTCAGCATAAACACGAGGATAGAATCCATTAAAAATAACTTGGTCAACCGACTTGCCGATTAGATTATTTACACCCATTTCGTGAACAGATAACGGAAGAAGTGTTAAAATGCCAACGCGCCCAGCAAGCGATTGACTGATGGCTTGATTCATTAAAAAATTTTGGGATCCAGTGAGTACAAAATATCCAGGCCTTTTTTTTGTATCAACTTCCAATTGTATGTAGGAAAGTATTTTGGGGACATTTTGGAATTCATCAATGATGATGCCATGCTCATTTTCATAGAGCCGCAGAAATTTTTCTGGATCATCTTGTGCAAGTTCTCTAGTTTTCAAGTCTTCAAGAGAGGTGTACCTGTGATTTTTAAAAGTTTCAATAGCAAGGGTGGTTTTTCCTGATTGTCGAGGACCCAAAATGGCAATGACCGGGAAGCGGCTATATTCTAGAAGTGTCGATTCAAGATCTCTTTTAAACATGGCTAAATCCTATGGTTATGCTATTTTAATATCTAATGTTAAAATAGCATAACCATAGAAAAAATCGCAAGAAAACACTGAAAATAATTGGGTTTCAAGATAAATTTAAGCTCTTTTTGGTGAATTTCTTGCACGTAATCAGCAAAATTTTTCATTTATTGGTAGACTGCAGGCTCAAGAGGTAACAGTTTATTGAGCTTACAGGGTTATTAATTCGTGCGCTATTTGATTTCAGTTTTTTTTATTATTTTTTCAGTTGCCTGCGGCACAGTTCTCTACCTTTTCAACGCGACACAAATCGACTTTTCGGTTGTTGAACAACAGAGCATTGTTACCCCTTCGGTGCTTCTTGATGATCAAGGTCATGAACTCATGCGTTTTGAGCAAGACAAGCGTGAACCGGTAGCTTACGAAAAAATTCCCCCACACTTAGTTGAAGCATTTGTTGCGGCAGAAGATCACAAATTTTTTGAACACATTGGTGTATCGTTCAAAGGAATTATTCGTTCAATGCTGGTGAATTTGTATTATCGACGTGCTGTTCAGGGTGCAAGCACCATTACCCAGCAGCTTGCTCGCCTTCTTTTTCTTTCAAGTGAGAGAACGTTAACACGCAAGCTTAAAGAACTTTTTTTTACGCTTCAGCTTGAGCAGCAGCTTACCAAAGAGCAGATTCTTGAACTCTATCTCAACAACATTTATTTTGGCCGTGGCATTTATGGGGTCGAAGCAGCATCGCGTCGCTTTTGGAATAAGACGGTAACCGAAATAACCCTTGAAGAAGCAGCAACGTTGGCAGCAGTTGCAAAATCTGCACGTTTTTATTCCCCACTTAATGCACCACGCAGCTCAAAGCAGCGGCGTAATGTCATTTTGCGCAGCATGTGTAACTTAAAAATTATTACTCAAGAGGAATGTGCAATAGCCCAAGGTAAAGAGCTCATCTTGCATGACCATCTGCCCGGTAGCCCTATGCGATTATATCTTTACGAATGGGTTCGTCAGTGGGCAGAGCAAACGTTTGGAAAAAACACTCTGTATCGTGGTGGCTTAAAAATTAAAACAACCATTGACTCTGCGGCCCAAGAAAAAGCTGAAAAATCATTCAGCGCAGTTGTTGGCCCCATGCGTGAAAAGATGGGTGATAATTTAAACGGAGGAATGGTTTGTCTTGAAGTGGGAACCGGTTTTATTAAGGCTGCAGTTGGAGGTTTTGATTTTAAGCAGTCTCAATTCAATCGTGCGTTTCAGGCATATCGACAAATGGGCTCATCATTTAAGCCCATCCTTTATTCTTATGCGCTCAATCAGGGGATAGGAATGGATAGAGTCTTTGTTGATGAACCGATTGAAATTGAACTTCCAGGTGAGCAATCGTGGAAGCCTCGAAATTGGAATCGCAAATTTGAAGGTCCAATGACGCTGATCCGTGCGCTTGCACGCTCAAATAATATTGTCTCAATTAAATTGCTGATGGAGGTTGGCATTGTTCGTGTTTGTGATTGGGCAAGACGCTTTGGTATTCATCGGCGATTGCTTGAGTATCCTTCGCTTGCACTAGGAATTGCAGAAGCAACGGTCCAAGAAAATGCTGCTGCGTTTAATGTGTTTGCAAATAATGGAATTTATATTCAGCCAACGATGGTTGAATGGGTTAAAAATAGTCATGGTACAAAGGTATGGCAGGTTGAGCAGGTGACGCATCGTGCTATTCCTGTGCGATTGTGTAGTCAAATGGTTAATGCACTTTCGCAGCGGATGGAATTGACCCGTCGTCAGAGCCCCCGGCAGTGGATTGATGCGGAAACAATTGGTAAATCGGGTTCAACCAACGGAGCTGCATCGGTTTGGTTTGTTGGTTCTACGCCAAGCTTAACAACGGCAGTTTATCTTGGATATGACGACAATAAGCCGCTTGGTAGCCAAGTATTTGCAAGCAAAACAGCATTCCCTATTTGGAAGAGTTTTAATAAATCGCTTACTCATGCATCAAAACATTTTTACAAAGACCCTTCGTTGCACGAAATTTGCATCGATTGGGTTACTGGTAAGCGTGTTCGTCATTACGATCGTGATGATTCAGACATAGTCCCCATTTTAGAATGAGTTATTGACCTTGCTTAAATGAGCCAGGTACAGTAAATATATTTATTGTGAAAGGGGAATATATGAATTATCGGCTGATAGCTCTTTTGGCGAGCGCAATTTTTTTGCAACCATTATTTTGTGCATCTAACGAGTTTAAACGAGCAGTTGTTTTAATTGATAGAAATCCTCAAAAGGATTCTTCTGAGCTGACAGAGTTTAAAGGATTGCTTGACCGAAATGTAACACTCATTGCTGACCAGCAAGATGAACAGAAGCCTCCAGCAAAAGATCAAATTGATACCAGAGATTTTACGCTTTTGCATTATGCTGCAGCGCAAAATTCGGTTGAAACTTGTAAAATTATTCGTCGTAAGGGGCAAGCGTTACCAGATTTTCTTGATACAACAGCCGGTGAAAGCAAGCTTACTCCACTGATGGTTGCAGCACAGCAGCAGAGTATTGAAGTTGTAGATTTGCTTTTGGAGTATGGTGCAAGTATCGGTATTCAAAGTAGTGATAAAAAAACCGCTCTGCATTACGCAGCTCAAGTGGGCAATCGAGATTTAGTGGTATTGCTGCTTAAAAAAGGTGGGCTTGGCCTTCGCTATTGGGTGGATGCAGATGGAAAAAGACCCGCTGATTTAACAACTAATGCTGATATTAAAGATCTGTTTGCGTCAATTACCATCGATCGCTTTCAAAAACTTTTGCAAGCTCAAAGAAGAGAGCTTATTAAAGATTTGCTTTCGATACGGCCAAAAGTTGCTTCTGAAACAAATGTAACTGAAAAATCAACGTGTCTTCATGCTGTTATGCTCAATCCTGATCTTGAAATTCTTAAGGCCGTGCTTGCTTGTAAACCAGATATTGATGCTCAAAATAAAGCAAACAAAACAGCTCTTTTCGTCGGAGTGGAAGAATATTTTAAGGCGACGAGTAAAGATTCTGATGTGCAAGAGTTGCTCTTTCAAGCCATTGCAGTGTTGCTGAAAAATGGTGCTCGAGTAGATGTTGGTGATAGCTTTAAAAAGACGCCGCTTATGCTTGCGCAAGAAAAGCTTCGCCTTGCTCGAGGAAGTGCTGTTGAGCAGGCGCAAAAGATGGTTGACTTGCTCAAGGGTGATATTCCTACAGCGCCAGAAGATATTCAAAAAGAGTTCAAAGGAGTGGGTGATGCGCTTAAGTCTATCCAAAAGCAGGTCAAAGAGTTGCAGGGAAACCTTAAGAATTTGAGCACGGTTGTGGGCGCGTGAACTATTTTCTTAGAGATAGAGTTGAGTAGGATACAGAGAGGGGCGGTAATTTACCGCCCCTCATTACATTCAAATATTAAAGCGCCTTATGCTGTCTGAGCTTTGACCCACTCTTGCAGAGTAGCTGCAAAGTTAGTCGGTACGCTGACGCCACCGCCTTGAATTTGCTGAGCACTTCCGCCACCTTTCAGATCAAAAGTAGTTTTCAAGAAAGCAGAAAGCGCTTTCAAATCAACCTTGCTTCCAAAATCTTTGCTCGTGTAAGCAATAAAGCCAAAGCGATCGGCCATTTTGTTGATGAGCAGATAAAAGCCAGGCTTGATTTTTTCAAGTTCGCTGACGATCGCCTTAATTTCATCACCACTCACATCATCAAGCTCTTTGTATAAAAAGGGTACCGAGCCAGCGGTGGTAAATGCTCCAGCCCATGATGGGATCTGGAATTTGATCAGCTGCTTTTTTAGCTGCTTGATTTCAGAAAGGGCAGTGCCGAGGTTTTCTTGTTGTCTTTCAACCGCTTCAAAAACTTCATTCTGCTGAGCCTTAAAAATCTCACAAAGTTTTTTGGTGGTGGTAAATGATTGCTGAAAGCTTTTCATTGCACCGCGTCCAGTGAGTGCAACAAGGCGTCGTACACCGGTTGAAAGTGCCGCATCAGATGTAATTTTAAACAATCCAATAACGCCGGTATTGCTCACATGAGTTCCGCCGCACAGTTCAGCTGAAAAGCCAGGAACTTGCACAACGCGAACTTGTTCAGGATTATATTTTTCGCCAAAGAAAGAAATAATTCCTTTTTCTTTTGCATCTTTGAGCGTGGTATGAAAAATATTGGTTGGGATTGCTGCTTGGACTTTTTCATTTACTAAATCTTCAACCTGTTCAATTTGCTCTTTGGTCATCGGTTCATGATGGCTAAAGTCAAAACGCAAGTAGTCAGGATGTACCAATGATCCAGCTTGCTTAACTTGAGGTCCAAGAACTTGAATGAGTGCTGCTTGCAGCAAGTGAGTTGCTGTGTGGTTGCGTACGGTATCCATACGAACAAGCTCATCAACAACACTTGTGATCGCATCACCAACTTTAATTGACGGTAAATATTTTGCAGCCGCTGCATCACGTGGTCTTATTTTAACGGCAATTGCAGGAGCAAATGTTTCACCGGTCTTGCGTAAGTCAACCACATCATACATGTAGCCATTGATCACAATGTGCCCGGTATCGCTGACTTGACCACCGCATTCAACATAAAACGGTGACTCGTGAGTAATAATCCAAGCACCGGTATCGGTTGGGCTGATAAACGAGATGGTGCTTTCATTTGTGCATGTTTCGTAACCAACAAACTTAGTGGTCAGATTTTCTGTCACAATAAAATCAGGCTCTGTGTCTTTTGCTTTTTTACCAGAAAGTTCTTGCTGTTTTTTCATTTCTTCTTCAAAGCCTTGCATGTCGACGGTGAACTTTTGTTCCTGTGCCATGAGCATCGTGAGCTCAGGCGGGAAGCCATAGGTGTCGTAAAGCTTGAACATTTGCTCGCCAGGAATAACTGAGTTTTTCGCTTTGGTGTGAGCATCGATGTAGCGAGCAAGAATATTTTGCCCTTGAATCAAATTAACCGAAAATCGCTCGATTTCGCTATCAAGGACATTAAGAATTAAACTTCTGCTGCTGACGAGCTCAGGAAATACTGGGCCCATGAACTCGATAAATTTTTGAGCAAGCTTTGAAAAAAGTTTTTGATCATCAGAAAGTTTTTGTGCAAACAGGGCAGCTCGGCGGATTATTTTTCTGAGTACATAACCGCGTCCGTCGTTTGAAGGAGAACAGCCATCAGCAAGCAAGAGTGATGTTGATCTGATGTGGTCGGAAAGCACATGAAATGCTGCTTGAACGTCAGGAGTACTCTTTTGGTATGAAACTCCCGTTAAGCGCTCAATTTCTTGGATGAGTGTTTGGAAAATATCGGTTTGATAGACGTTATCTTTGCCTTGCAATACCATGCACAAACGTTCAAGTCCCATGCCGGTATCAACACCCGTTTGCTTGAGTGGGTTGAGCGTGCCATTAGCATCTCGGTTGAACTGCATGAAGACGTTGTTCCAAATTTCGATATAGCGTGGGCTATCAGAACCTGGGCTTGCGGTCTCAAAAGCTCCTTGTTTTTCAGGTCCGCGGTCATAATAAATTTCTGAACAAGGGCCGCATGGTCCGGTATCGCCCATTGCCCAAAAGTTATCTTTTTCGCCAAGACGGAAAATACGTTCAGCAGGAACGCCAATCTCTTTGTTCCAAATTTCGTAGGCTTCATCATCGGTTTCAAAAACGGTAACGAAGAGCTTTTCAGCAGGAATGTTATATCCTTTGGTCAATAAATCCCAAGCAAAGCGGAGTGCTTCTGTTTTAAAATAGTCACCAAATGAGAAGTTCCCAAGCATCTCAAAAAAGGTGAGATGTCGTTCGGTAAAGCCAACCGCATCAAGGTCATTGTGCTTGCCGCCTGCGCGAACGCATTTTTGGCTTGTGGTGGCGCGAACATATGATCGCTTTTCTTTGCCAAGAAAGAGATCTTTAAACTGGTTCATGCCTGCGTTGGTAAAGAGAAGAGTCGGGTCTTCAGCTGGTATAAGTGATGAGCTTGGAGCGGCGGTATGCCCATTCTCAACGAAGAAATCGAGAAATTTTTTTCTAACTTCAAATGAGTTCATGGTTTACACCTTGTCTTGTTTTTTAAAATATTGACCAATAGATATAAGAGTCTATATCTTAACATCTCCAAAGAGATCAGTAAATGTACCAGCCTATTTCGTAGGCCGTTAAAGCCTGTACGTCGTGCAATGTATTGAAAAAAAAGAGTAATTTTTGCCATTATTACTACAGATACACTTTTGTGAAAGGGAGTTGTATGAAGTTATTGCTCTATGTTGGGTTTTTGGTTATTAGTTTGAGTTATGGTGTTGTTCAGCCCATGGAAAGTTTTGATCTTACCTGTGCAAGAGGGGAGAGTTACTCTGCAGATGAGCTTACTGACTTGGGCTTAGCAATTTCAGGAAAGAGCTTAAAAGCAATTCTGACAATTTTGAATCGTAATCAAGCCTGCGTTAATCAGGAAGTGAAGTCGGGGGCAGGAATATTCCCGCTTGAGTATGCATTTTCATGCCATGGAGGAGACAAGTCTTTTATGGCCAGTGTGGTGCAGGAGCTGCTGAGTGCAGGGGCAGATCTTAGTTTGTATAAAAATTTTAGCGCTTTGCATTATGCGGCAGGGTATGGATATCTTGATTTATTTAATCGGTTGCTTCAAGCAGGAGCAGATATCAGCGCTCTTACTCCTGATGGGGCTTCTGTAGCTCACTGTGCTGTTGGCATGTACAAAGATATGAAGCAAGCTCCTGTTAGTGATGTAGAAAAAAGAAGAAAAAGTTTAAGTCTTTCAGGATCTTCAGGAGATTTAAAAGAGCGATTATCTATATTCAAGGCTGCTGATCTAGGAGAGGGAACGGTCTTGAAATCTGTTCAACTTTGCGTCTCTCAAGATCCAATTATCAGTCGCCTTGAAATGCTTAAGATATTTTTTATTGATAATCAAGTTCGTTGTGTTCATGATCAATATGGAAAGTTTCCTCAAGCATATGCACAAAATGATCTTTTATGTAGGTTTCTTGATGGCATTACTCAAGAAGATAAAAAGCACGATATGCGATTGTATGAAGAAATTAGATCTGAGATTGCTGGGGAATTGATATCACCTCGAACACCGCGAACGCCTGGTCGCTCAAAACTGAGAGGTTCAAGTTTGGTCTCTGTGCCTGAATGTTTAGCTCTTGAGTCACTTGTTATTTCTGATGCTAGTGATGACACTGAATAAAATGTAAAGGGGAAAAGGGGGGAGTTGTGAACATTAAAGTCATTAATCATTTATTAGTAATCTTGATAAGTCAGATTTCATGTTGTTTGGGTATGGAATCTGACTTATCAGTAAAACCACATCTTTTTCAAGAAATTGAAAGATGTCATCAAGTTCTTGATTCTTCTGATCAAGAAGATCAAAAAGCTGCAGTGCTTGAAGAGCTTCGGCGGGTAATTGAGCAAGAAGATTGTACGCAGCGGTTTGATGGGTTTACACCATTCTTGTATCTTCTGCACCATTGTGGTTCTCATGAACAGCTGGTGCGTGTGGCAGCTGAGCTGTTGATAAAAGTTCCTGAAAAGAAAGATGATGAGGATGATCAAGCGGATCGAGGCAAAGCAAAACGTTTGAGCAGTTTTATTAATGCTCGTGGTCCAGTGCTATTTCGTACCGCTTTACATTATGCTGCGGGGTATGGGTACTTTTGGCTAGTTGATCAACTTGTTGCTGCTGGTGCACATGTTCAAGCTGTAGATAGTAATAATGCAAATGCCCACCATTATGCCTGTGGATGCGATGGCACGCTTGTTCCCCATTATGTAAAAAATTTGCAGCATGATTTTACGACTATAGAAGTCAGAGAACATAAGGATTTTTCCTATAAAACAATCGTGCCGTTATCCATAATTAATGGTCTTCACTTATTTGCTCGAGTTATTGTTTTATCGCCTTGGAAACCAATAGAACTGAGCTCTGTAGTGGTCAATCAAATGACCAAGCAATACACCTTAAATATTTCTCATCGAGCTCAGATTATGAAATTTTTGATCAGTAAAATGCTTTTTCATTCATCGCTTGATAATAAGAATAAATCTCCAAATCAGTATGCTCGGCAATCGGGATACTTGTTGCTTGACTATATTCTCAAAAATCAGCATTTTGAAGAAAGCATAACCAATAAGTTTTTTCACCACGGTCTGCTTGCCTGGGCAACTATTTTTGGTCACCTGGAAGATTTGGTTACTGTTTCTGACTAAATATGAGGTCCCATTTCCGAAAAATCTATTCTTTGGCTAAACTAGTGTTCGTTCTTATGAACGGATACTCGTTGAATTTTGAAGCTTAAAGGATATCTATGGCTAGTACTGTGACGCTTGATAAAATTGTTGCGCTTTGTAAGCGACGTGGATTTGTCTACCAATCATCAGAAATTTACTCTGGTTTGAACGGGGTATATGACTTTGGTCCATTGGGTGCTCTGCTCAAAAAAAATATTAAAAACCTTTGGCTCAAAGCCATGACCAGTTTCCCAGAAGATGTTGTGCTGGTTGATGGTTCAATTTTGGGACCACGAGAAGTGTGGGAAGCGTCCGGTCACTTGGCAAACTTTAGTGATCCGATGGTTGACTGCTTGAACTGCAAAAAGCGTTATCGTGCGGATGATCCCGATATCAATTTAGAAAAAAGCTGCCCTTCATGTGGCGTTAAAAATTGGACTGATGTACGTCAATTTCAGCTCATGTTTGAAACCAATTTGGGTGCAATGACCGAGGCTGCAAGCAAAGCATACTTGCGTCCAGAAACAGCCCAGGCAATTTTTATTAATTTTAAAAATGTTATGTCCAGTACGCGCGTAAAAATTCCATTTGGTATTGCACAAATTGGTAAAGCATTTCGTAATGAAATCACGCCAAAGCAATTCTTATTCAGAATGCGTGAATTTGAGCAAATGGAGATGGAATTTTTCTGTCGTCCAAATGAATCAGATGCATTTTTTGATGTTTGGGTTGCTCGCCGTCAAGAGTTTTTCAAGCAGATCGGCTTGACGCCAGAACGGATCAGAATTCGTCCCCATGCGTCCGACGAGCTTGCTCACTATTCCAAAGCTTGCTACGACGTTGAATATGAATTTCCATTTGGCTGGAAAGAGCTTGAAGGTATTGCACACCGTGCAGACTTTGATCTTTCGCAACACTCAAAACATTCTGGTAAAGATTTAGCTATTTTTGACGAGGCAACAAAAGAGTCGTTCATGCCGCATGTTGTAGAATGTTCGGTTGGTGTTGATCGCCTCTTCTTAACACTTCTTTTTGATGCTTACTGTGAAGATGAAGTTGAAGGTGAAACACGTGTTTCATTAAAATTTCACCCTGCAGTTGCACCTATTACCGCTGCAATTTTGCCGTTGAGCAACAAGTTAAGTGATCAAGCGTTGCCGTTGTATCACCAGCTCAAGCAAAAGGGTTATAGCGTGCAGTTCGATCAATCAGGATCAATTGGTAAGCGTTATCGCCGTCAAGATGAAATTGGAACACCTGCATGTTTCACGTTTGACTTTGATAGTGTCAACGATGGCCAAGTAACGGTGCGTGATCGCGATACGCTTAAGCAAGAGCGCATTGCAATTGAGGCAATACCTGCGTACTTAGACAAATTACTTGCACAATAAAAAAATGATTTTAAAAGGGTTTGTCATTCTCGACCCGTCTACGCCAAGGCTACGACGAGGCAGGGAGCCTAAGAGGGCGCCTGTCGGCCAGAGCTTTAGCGACGGCTGAAGTCGGGAATCTTTTATTTTTTCCCGCCTTCGCGGGAATGACAAACCCTTTAGAGCATTGAGTTGGCGTTACATTTAAGAATTAAGATCCCCAAGTAATTCATTAATTTCCTGCATGCCATCACTGAATAGATCAGTTGAAGTAGGTTCAGAATCCCCACTTGTTGCAGGAGGTTGTTGAGTTAAAGCTGCTGGTTGGCTTTGCTTGCCTGTAATGTAATCTTCTTTGAACTCAATAATCTTTTTAAACTCTTCTTTGTAGCGCTTTGAGTCGAAAGCAACTCCATCGGCGCGAGCTTGAGTAATCAACTCTTTCATGCGATCAAAACGTTTTTCGATATATCGAATCCATGACCAGTAGAAGGTTTCTGCAATCATATCAACAACAAAGCTTTCGTTGATGATTTGAGAAAGCACTTTGGTAATTACCTGAGCGGTTGCATAGCTCGAGCCCCCAGATGACCCTCCGCCAGCAGCTGTTCCAGCAGCAGGAGCAGCGCTTCCAGCAGTTCCTCCAGCAGTACCTGCGGTTCCACCGGTTCCAGCAGAACTCATTTGTGAGATAATTTCTTTGATGACAAATCCAGCAATTTTAGTTCCAAGTTTAGCGAGTGTTACCGTCATCGTGCAGATGCTTTTAAGCCCCCATGGAAGGTCGGCAATTGGGTCAACAAACATTTTATCAAAACGTTCAAGGAGTGTGTTGGCTGGAGAGAGTGTTGTTCGCAAAACTTTCATAAAAGTACTTGCGATAGGTTCTTTTTCCCAATCAACAAGCGATGCATAACGGCTTTTATCCAGATGAACGTCATCAAGGTTACGGTTAAAAATAAACTGATTATCTTCGAATAAACCTTCAATTTTTTTGATATGGCATATAAAAATGGTGCGATTATAAAGGAATCCACCATTGACCAAGCAAGCAAATGGTGTTGGTCTAAACTCTCGAATAAGTGCTTCAAGCGGCTTAAGTACAGGAGAACCAAGATCTTCAAGTTTTCTGAGGAGTTGCTGAAGAGGACTAATGAATTTTTTGATCAAATCAGATATTTGACGTGAAATCTCGCGAGCTTGATTGAGGTCTAAGTTTTGGCCAACAAGTCCCTTGGCGCTTTCAAATTCTTCACGGGACTTAATCAGTTCTTGTTCTTTCTCGCTGACGTATCGATAGTTAGTCGTTTCATGAAATGCCTTGATCTGAGCAAATGTTTGGAGTTGGTACTTAGCAATTGTAAAGTCTAAGACAAAATCAGAGATCATATCGGTTGATGGAATAAGCGGTATCAACTCAGTAACCGCATGAACAGGTTGTAAAATAATACTTTGCATTTTTGAGAAATCACTCATTTGAGCTATCACAATTTTCATAATATTATTTGCAAGTTCTTTAATTTGCAGGTCTGACATTTGGCTAAAGAGAAATTCGATCAGCTTTCGTGGATCAGTTGGAAGTCCAAGCTTTGCCAGCTCACCCATCGCCTCATTCGATATCTGTAGCGCAAGATTAGTAACGGGTGCTGCTATTTTGCCAATTTCATCGGCAGCTTTACCGACTATTTCGGTAGCGGGAGTTGCTATTTTGGTTAATTCGCTTATCTGTTCGCCACCTGTTTTTATAACAGAATCGGATACTTCTTTTATTGCATTAAATGGATCGAATGCATAAAGAGATAAAATCCCAATGCTTAGTATGATTGCAAAAATCGAAAGACTTTTTACATGCGTATTAAAAAATTTCATAAAACGCTCCATTTTACAAATGCTTTATATATTTAAATAATATTTTCTTACTCATTATTATTATTGTAATTTGTATATTTTCAATTTTGCAATAATTAAATAAATGGGTATAAAAAAACCCCAAGGAGATTGTTTTCCTTGGGGTCAAAAAAGTATGCTTGTTATGGATGCTGCGAAGAGTTGGTTTAAATTGGATTACTTTTACACAGAGTCATCGTTGACAATCCCGTTAATCGTTACATGTGCAGCGCCAAGAATTTCGACGTTTAAGTTGGCGCTTGCGCCCAGGGTGCTATTGCCGAATATTAAAGAGCGTGAGTAGGCTTGAGGATTAGTTGAGGTGGTATAATTTGTTGAATACAACCGAACTTCGTCCGTGTTGTTAAAACCGCCGCTGGGGTTTGATACCGGTGCATTACCCCCAATAACAATAACGTTGTTATTGGGATGCCAAATTAATGCATCTACCGATCCAGTTACTCCGTCTGATATTTGTTTGCTGGTGACAGGGATAAGCGATGTTCCGTCGAATAAATACATGCGGAGTTCATAAGTATTCGAAAATCCACCGGCTCCCGAGGTTGGTCCTCTTCCACCAACGGCAAGAATTCTTCCATCGGGGGTCCAATCAATGCTCAGTGCTCTTGACCCATAATCTTGGCTTGTTACAGGAACCAGTGTTGTTCCATTGAATGAGTAAATGCGGACTTCGTCAGTATTCGCAAATCCACCGGTTGCACTTGGAATTTCGCCAGAAATTGCCAATGTTTTGCCATCGGGTGACCAGCGAAGAGAGAAAACTCGACTTCCGTAATCTCGACTTGTTACCGGGGTTAATGTTGACCCATTAAATGAATAAATGCGTATTTCATCTGTGTTTGCAAAGCCTCCGGTTGCGGCTGGACCAGAACCACCTACGGCTAAAAATTTTCCATCATGACTCCAGTGTATAGCTTCGACGTTTGATCCATAGTCGACACTTGTTAAAGCAGAGAGTGTTACTCCATTAAATGAGTACAGCCTGATCTCGTCGGTGTTGGCAAATCCACCACCAGAAGCTACTCCTGTTCCACAAATGGCAACGATTGATCCATCTGGATACCAGTCAATAAATGTTACCGTTGTACCATAAGGAACACTTGTTACAGGGGTTAATGTTGTTCCATTAAAACCGTAAATACGAAATCCGTCGGTGTTTGCAAATCCTCCAACTGCTGCAGCACCGGTTCCTCCAATTGCAACAAATTTTCCATCGGGTCGCCAAGCGAGTGATTGAACTTCAGTACCAAAATCTTTACTATCGATTGGTGCGAGGTTGTTTCCATCAAATGAATAAACTCTAAACTCATCAGTGTTGGCAAAACCACCAGCTCCGCTTGCAGGAGAAGAGCCTCCAATAGCCAAAAAGCTTCCTTGAGGGTTCCATTCCAATCGGTAAATATGTGATAAATTTCCGTATGCAACACTTGTGAGTGTTGACATTGTTGAAAGATTACCAATCCCTGCATTACTATTTAATATAACTTTGTTGCTGAGATGCAGATTTCCTTGAGTAAGTCGCATTCCAGAAATTGTTGTTAGGAGAGAGCTTCCGTTCAAAGCAAGCGTTGAGGTTCGATCTTGTAAGATAAATAAATGGTCAGTTGTGGTCGTTGGAGCAAATGAAAATGTTGTTCCAATGTCAAAAAGAAGCTTAGATCTTGGAGCGACAAAGCTTGGCGCGGTTGATTGATAGATAAATGCCGAGGTTCCCGAAAAAAGAACATCATTGTGTATGTAGAGTTGTCCCTGTGCAAATGCAATATCATTTGCCATTGCAAGTACAACATTATCAAGTGCGAGCTTGCCGCTATTACCAGCAACTTTTAAGCATGGATTAAGGGGATTGTTTTTTGTGTTGCGCACAACTATATTGCGCAACGTGAGCGTTGCGTCGTTATCAACAAAGATTTGGGCATAGTCGTTGAGTAAGAGCTCCTGGCCTTTTTTCCCATCAATAACAGTATCGCTCGAGATATAGATTACTTTTGATGCTGGAATTGAGAGGGTATCGTTTAAAATGAGCGCATGGCCACGTCCTTTGATGGAGCCACCACTTGACCATGTTAAACCAGAATCAAGTTCTAAATCTGTGAGCAATTGCATCTGGCCAGTCTCACGCAAATCGATGCTCCCTGAAACAGAAATAACCGTATCAAGAGTTGCTGTTGTTCCAGGCTTGATGGTAAAGCCGCCATTCATGCGGACATATCCACGAGCACTTTCACCATCTGAAAAAACGTGATGTTGATTTTTGTATACAAGTGACGATGTACCGTCCAAGTTTGAGCATGAAAGATATGCGTAAGGTGCAAGCATTAAGCAAAGCAGGGTGCTCATTGTTTTTATCCAAAGGGTCATTCCATTCTCCTAAAAAATTATTTTCTACACCGAGTCGTCATTGACAATACCGTTAATGGTTACGTGCGCAGCGCCAAGAATTTCGACATTCAAGTTAGCACTTGCGCCTACTGCGCTATTGCCAAAAACAATTGAGCGGGAAAAAGATTGTGGTGATGTGGTGGCCGTATAGTTAACACCGTATAAGCGTAATTCATCTGAATTGGTAAAACCACCAGAACCATTTGCAGGAGAAGATCCACCAAGCGCCAGTACTTGGCTATTTGGATTCCACTTAGCTGAGAAAATTAATCCAGCACCAGCTAATCCATAAGCCTTACTCGTGAGCGGTGTTAAAGAAGACCCGTCAAAGCTATAGAGGCGAAGCTCATGAGTGTTAGCAAAACCACCACTGCTTGTTGCGCCAGTTCCTCCTACGGCAAGAATGGTTCCATCGAGGTTCCATGCAAGACTATAAATTTGGCTTCCATAATCCTGACTGATGAGTGGGGATAGTGTTGTTCCATTAAATTTATAGAGTCGAAGTTCATCGGTATTAGCAAATCCGCCATAACCACTGACAGGGTCCGCACCTCCAATTGCTAGAACTGTTCCACTTGGATTCCAAGAAAGTGCTCGTATAATGCCACCAGGAGTTCCATATTCAAGTGCCGTGAGTGCTGTAAGGCTTGAGCCATTGAAGCTGTAGAGTCGTACCATTTCGGTCGCACTAAAACCGCCAACTGCGGTTGGAGCATATCCTCCAATTGCAATTACTTTGCCATCAGGAGACCAAGATGCCTGAAATATTTGAGCACCAAAACCTCCTGACAGTGTTGTTCCATAAGGTTGGCTTGCTACCGCCGTTAAAGAGCTACCGGTAAATTGGTATACTCTAAATACATCGGTGTTGGCAAAACCGTCTACAGCTTGAGCTCCATCGCCGCCTACAGCAAGATATTTGCCGTCAGGTGACCATGAGACGATGAGAATGTTATTGCTGTTATTTCCATAGGTAGCTGAAGCTTCAAGTGTCAGCGTTGAACCATTAAAACTGTAAATAATCACATTCACGGTGCTTGATGTCGCAATATTTCCAGATACAGCAAGATATTTTCCATCAGGTGACCAGGCTAATGATTCAACGCCACCAGGGGTATATTGTACGCTGGTTAGCGCGGTCAGTGTTGAACCGTTAAAAGTGTAGAGGCGAACTCTGTCGGTATTAGCAAATCCACCGATTCCGCTTGCCGTAGCGCTTCCCCCAATTGCTAGTGTTTTACCATCGGGTGACCATGAAACAGGCCAAAGGTTGTTTGATGAATCACAGTAATCAGCGCTGGTTAATGTTGAAAGCGTTGAAAGTAATGTGCCACCGCCGGCGTTACTATCTAAGATTACTTTGTTATTTAAAACTAAATTGCCTTTGGTCAGGCGCATGCCAGAGTTTGTTGTTTTGAGCGTGCAGCCGTTTAAGTAGATGGTAGAGGTTCTGTCTTGTAACTGAAAGAGATGGTCTGTTGTCGATGTTGGTGCAAATGAAAATGTCGTCCTAATATCAAATTTTAAAATTCCAGATGGAGCGACAAAGCTTGCAGCGGGTGAACGATAAATAAATGAGGAAGTTCCGGAAAAAAGAACATCATTGTGTATGTAGAGTTGCCCCTGAGCAAAAGTAATATCATTTGCCATTGCAAGGACGACGTTATCAAGTGCCAGCTTGCCGCTATTACCACCAACTTTTAAGCAGGGATTAAGGGGATTATTTTTTGTGTTGCGTACAACTACATTGCGCAATGTGAGTGTTGCGTTGTTATCAACAAAGATTTGGGCATGGTCGTTGAGCAAGAGCACCTGTCCTTTTTTTCCATCAATAACCGTATC